>NZ_BAAAEN010000009.1:0-204057 GCF_039523035.1 Pigmentiphaga daeguensis
TCTTGGTCATCTCTCTGGTTCCTTTACCGGCATTATCGCCGGATCAGGCCCAGAGCTCTCCACTTATCGGACTGTCTGAATTTCCGCCGCCACCTCTATCCCCCTGGGCGCGGGCATCATGGCTTCGCTGGTCGAACGCAGCATGCCGGTCGTGGATTGAGCCTGCCCCAAAGGGGGCGGGTTTGCACCAGCCTTGCCACCAATTGCTTTAGGAATAAAATTTGTAGACCTAAAGCAAAAGAAGGGGGATGGCATGGCGAACGAACAGCGCGCGGCGGCGCACGCCGCAGGCGGCGGCCTGGACCGGCGGGATTTCCTGCGCGGTGCGATGGCGGCGGCGGTGGCCGGGACCGGTGCCGCCCTGTCGAGCCACGCACGGGCCCAGGCCCAGCCTGAAGACGCGCGGACGCCGGGCCGGGAGTTCCTGATTTCCGGCGGCCATGTGCTGTCGATGGACCGGAACGTGGGCGACCTGCCCGAAGGCGACGTCCACGTACGCGACGGCACCATCGTCGCGGTGGGCCGCAAGCTGTCCGCGCCCGGCGCGCAGGTCATCGACGCGCGCGGGATGATCGTCATGCCCGGCTTCGTCGATGCCCATTCCCATCTCTGGAATGCCTTCCTGCGGGGCTCGGTGCGGGGCGACGATCCCCTGCGCGGCTATTTCCCCACGACGAATCGAGCCGCGCCGCTGTGCACGCCGGACGATGCCTTCCATTCGGTCCGGTTCGGGCTGATGCAGGAACTGCTCTCGGGCGTGACCTGCCTGAACAATTTTTCGCACAACACGCGCTCGGTCGCGCATGCCGATGCCGAGATCCGCGCGGCGCTGGACGTGGGGGCGCGCACCCGCTTCTCGTACGGCACGCCCGGCCGGGGCGAGCGCCTGGACCTGGCCGGCGTCAAGGCGACGCTGGCGAAGTGGGGCCGGGCGGATCCGCGGCTGAGGCTGGGCGTCAACCTGCAGCTGCCGACGCCGGCCGTGCTGAAGGCCGGCGGCAGCGACGAGACCTTCGTCGGCGAGGTGCGGGCGTCGAGGGAACTGGGGCTGCCGATCTCGCTGCACTATGGCGACACGGCGCACGGGCTCGTGGGGCTGATGGATCGAAGCAACCTGCTGGGGCCGGACATCCTGATGATCCACACCCAGGGGTTTACCGCCGCCGAGCGTGAACTGATGGTGAAAAAGCAGGTGCAGTTCAGCATGTCGCCGGCTATCGAGATCCCGTACTCGACGGTGCGCAACGGCTACATCCAGTTCGCGGAGCTGGAGGCGCTGGGGGCCAGCCTGAGCCTGTCGGTCGACGCGTCCAGCGCGCTGGCGACGGGGGATTTCTTCACGGTCATGCGGGCGCTGCTTTGGGCCCACAAGCAGCGCGCCGACGTCGACCGCAAGCTCGAACCGCGCCGCATCGTCGAGATCGCGACGCTGGGCGGCGCCAAGGTGCTCGGCATGGACGACATCATCGGATCGCTGTCGGCCGGCAAGCAGGCCGACATCATCCTGGTCCGCAAGCGCGACATCAACATGGCGCCGGTGATCGACCCGTATTACTCGCTGGTCTATTCGGGCATGCCCGCCAACGTCGATACGGTAATGGTCGGCGGACGCGTGTTGCTGCAGGGAGGGCGGCACGCGACGCTGGACGTCCGGGAAGTCGCGGACCTGGCCGCGCGGGCCGGGAGCAAGATGCACGAGCGGCTCGAGGGCATCATCTCGAACAGCAAGGAAAACCTGGGCGACCTGAACCGGAAAGGATGAGCGGCGGCGGGCGCGGGCGCGGAAGTTGGCGCCGGGCCGGATTCGGGCCGTAAAATGAGGGCTACCGGGCCGGCGCGGGTGCGGCGTACCTGCCCGCGCCGGCCGATCCTTCGAGACGCCCCTTGGCCGCATCCATGACCATTTCCACGCTTACCATCACCCGCCCCGACGATTGGCACCTGCACCTGCGCGACGGCGAGGCGCTCGAGGCCGTCGCCGCCCACTCCGCACGCCAGTTCGCCCGGGCCATCATCATGCCCAATCTGAAGCCGCCGGTCACCACGACGGCCCAGGCGCTGGCGTATCGGGACCGCATCCTGGCCGCGCTCGGCAAGAGCGGCATCGGGCCGGAAGCGTTCACGCCGCTGATGACGCTGTACCTGACCGACAATACGGCGCCCGAGGAAATCCGGCGCGCCCGCGAGTCGGGCGCAATCCACGCCGTCAAGCTGTATCCGGCCGGGGCGACGACCAACTCGGATGCCGGCGTGACGGACCTGCTGGGCCGTTGCGCCAAGGTGCTCGAGACCATGGAGGAGGTCGGCATGCCGCTGCTGACCCATGGCGAGGCCACCGATCCCGCCATCGACGTGTTCGACCGCGAGCAGGTCTTCATCGACCGGGTCATGATTCCCCTGCGCCGCGTCTTCCCGGCCCTGAAGGTGGTGTTCGAGCACATCACCACCGCCGATGCCGCGCAGTACGTGCGCGATGCCGAGGGGCCGATCGCGGCCACCCTCACGCCCCAGCACCTGCTGTACAACCGCAATGCCTTGTTCCAGGGCGGCATGCGTCCGCACTGGTATTGCCTGCCGGTGCTCAAGCGCGAGACGCATCGCCAGGCCCTGGTGGAAGTCGCCACCAGCGGCAACCCGCGCTTCTTCCTGGGCACCGACAGCGCGCCGCATGCGCGCGGCCTGAAGGAACACGCCTGCGGCTGCGCGGGATGCTTCACGGGGCTGCACGCCATGGAGCTGTACGCCAAGGCCTTCGACGACGCCGGCAAGCTGGACGCGCTGGAAGGTTTCGCCAGTTTCCACGGCCCCGATTTCTATGGCCTGCCGCGCAATACCGGCAAGCTCACGCTGGTGCGCGAGCCCTTCCGGATTCCCGACGAACTGTCGTTCGGCCAACAGACCATCGTGCCGCTGGCCAGCGGGGAGACCTTGCCGTGGCGGGTCTCGATCTGACCCACATCGACTGGGGCCAGCCCTGGTTCGCCGGCGTCGCCCACAAGGGCGAACTGCTGGCGTCCGCGGGCGAGGAGCCCCTGTGCGACAGCCTGAACCGGCTGCTGACGGCGGGCGAGGGTGGCCACGGCGCGCGCGGACGCATGCGGGTGGCCTCAGGCAAGCCGCTGGTCTTCGTGCCACAGGCCGACTTGCCGGAAGGCCGGGCCTACGAGGCGCACATCCACCAGACCGGCCGTGTGCCGACCCGCGACAACCTGCACGATCTCTTCAACGGGCTGGTGTGGTTCGCCTTCCCGCAGACCAAGGCACGGCTGAACGCGATGCAGGCACGCGCGCTGAAGAAAGCGCCGGCGGCCGAGGGGCGGGGCTCCTTGCGCGACGCCGTGACCATCTTCGACGAGAACGGGCTGGTGCTGGCCTGCTCCAGCGACGAGCTGGCCCAGGCCTTGCGCCGTTTCGACTGGCGTAAGCTGTTCGTCGAACGCCGCACCGCCACGCTGATGCAGACCGAACCCTGGGCGATCGGCCACGGATTGCTGGAAAAGCTGGTGCGGCCCTACAAGGCCATCACCGCCCACACGCTGATCGTGCCGGTCGACGACTCGTATTTCCGCGCTTCGCCCCAGCAGCGGCGGACCACCGTCGACCGGCTGGTGGCCGACTGGCTGGACAACTGGCCCTTCTTCACCGCGCGCGACCTCTGCCCGCTGCCGGTGCTGGGCCTGCCCGGCTGGTGGCCCGACAACACGACGCCGGGGTTCTACGACGATCCCGAGGTTTTCCGCCCCGGCCGCACCCGTCAGCGGTAAAATACACGCGCAGAGCAGATCAGGCAGTCGCGGTGCCTTCGGGCATCGAGGAAGGTCCGGACTCCACAGGACAGGATGGCGGCTAACGGCCGTCCGGCGATCGCCGGGGCGCAAGCCCGGGCGCGAAGCCGAGGAACAGGGCCACAGAGACGAGTCTGCGGCGAGGGCGGACGATGTCCGCACCGGTACGGCCACTCCGTACCGTTCGCATGGGCAACCGTGCGAGTCGCGGCAGGGTGAAACGCGGCAACCTCCATCCGGAGCAACACCAAATAGGCATGCGCGCGGCTTCGGCCGCACAGGGCGGTCCGTCCGAGCATGCGGGTAGGTGGCTAGAGCCGTCCGGCAACGGCCGGCCCAGAGGAATGACTGCCCGCGGGCGATGCCCGTGTACAGAATCCGGCCTATCGATCTGCTTTGCCTTGATTCTTTGCGCCTGGCCATCCATCCGGGGCAAGCCCATCGCCGCGAGCCCCATGACCGCAGCCCTGCCCACCCCTTTGGATCTAGCCTTCGAACTGGCCCCGGTCGGCCTCCTGGTGACGCGCGACCGCGTCATCGAGCGCTGCAACCGGGCGTTCGCCGGGATGTTCGGCTACAGCCGCCAGCAACTGGTGGGGCAGACCACCGAGATGCTGTATCCGTCGCACGCCGAGTACGAGGACATCGGCGCGCGTGGCGTGCGCAGCATGCTGGCCGAGGGCATCCACCGCGACGAGCGCATCATGGTCCATCGCAACGGCGAGCTGTTCTGGTGCGCGGTATCCGGGCAGCCGGTGGACCCGGCCCAGCCCTATGCCTGCGCCATTTGGGTGTTCGAGGACCTGCGGCCGGTGCGTCCGGTCCGCCTGGCGCTGACGCCGCGCGAGCGGGAGATCTCGGCCCAGATCCTGGCCGGGCGGACCAGCAAGCAGATCGCCAAGGACCTCGCGCTGAGCCCGCGCACAGTCGAGACCTATCGCCTGCGCCTGATGCGCAAGCTCGAGGCCCGGACCGTGGGCGAGCTCATTTCCCGCCTGCTGGGCCTGCCGTAGCCCCGGCCCCTAGACCGGGATGCGGATGGGAAACGGCGGCGGCGACGGGACGTGCGGCGCCACGATGCGATTGCGCAGCGTGCCCAGCCCGCTGACCTCCAGTTCCAGCACGTCGCCGTCCTTCAGGAAGCGGCCCAGCTCGTTGCCGCAGCCGCCCCCCACCGTTCCCGATCCCAGGACCTCGCCCGCGTACAGGGTCTCGTCGGACGACACGTAGGCCAGGATGTCCAGGAAGGTATGGTGCATGTCGCGCGAGTTGCCGCGCGACCATTCCTCGCCGTTGACCCGGGTGACCATGGTCAGCGTCTGGGGATCGGCGATCTCGTCGGCGGTGACCAGCCAGGGGCCCATGGCGTTGCCGGTATCGAAGTCCTTGCCCTTGGCCGGGCCCAGGCCGCCCTGCATCTCGGTGTACTGGGCGTCGCGCGCCGAGAAATCGTTGAAGATGGTGTAGCCGAAGATATGGGAGGCGGCCTCGGCCACGGGGATGTTCTTGCCCCCGCGCGAGGTGACCATGCCTATCTCCAGCTCGTAGTCGATGACCTGCGAGTACGCCGGCCAGTGCACGTCGGCGCCGTCGCCCACGACGCTGAAGGGATTGCCCTTGTAATAGATGGGGCGTTCGTACCAGACGCGCGGCAGTTCGACCGAGGCCGGGTCCAGCCGCTGCGTGCCGATGCCGAACAGATGGCGGTTGGCGCGCGATTGCCGGAAATGCGTCTCGAAGCACAGGCAGTCGCGCAGGCGGCGCGGCTGGGGCAGGGGCGCCAGGCGGGCGACGGCCGACACTTCATGGGTGGCCGCGGGGCGCTCCACCAGCCGTCGCGCGTGGTCCAGCGCCGCCGGCCCGGCATCGATCAGGTCCAGCATGCTGCGGAAATAGGGCGCGGCGTCGGCCGCCGTGAAGTCCGAGATCGCGCTTTCCCCGGGCAGCAGCGCGCCGATGTGCGCCGCGCCGCCGGGGGCGAGGAAGGTGGTCAGTTTCATCAGTGGTTCCCATCGCAGTGGTCGTGTCCGCAGGCGTGCTGCTTGCGGGCGAAATGGCGTTTGCCCATCAGCGCCAGCATGTCCATGACGTTGGGCGCCGGGAGCGCGCCGCCCGAGATTTCGCGGTAGCAGGCGTAGACATTGACGCACAGCCGTTCGTCCTCGCCCCAGTTCGCCCAGCGGTCCATCGAAATGGCGTCCACCGCCTGCTCGAAGGACATGCCCGCTTCGAGGCAGCGGCGGGACTCGGCCAGCAGGTAGACCAGATAGTCGCGGAATTCCCGCACGCCATCCTTGTCCGTGATCGGGCCATGGCCGGGCACGATGGTCTCGACGTCCCACTCCAGCATCCGGTCGCAGGCGGCGATCCAGTTCGAGACCGGGCCGGTCCAGATGGCCGGATGCGCGCCGACGAACATGATGTCTCCGGTGAAGACGGTGCGGTCCTGCGGTACGTAGACCAGTACGTCGCCTCGCGTATGGGCCGGGCCGACTTCGATGAGCTGGACTTCCTTGTCACCGACCTTGAGGTCCATGCGGTGGTCGAAGGTCTCGGTGGGCAGCGTCAGGCGGATGCCGCTGAAGTCGAACCGCGAACCGATCACCTCTTGCCAGAACTTGCCGGCCATGCCCATGTTCGGCCAGTCCTTCTGCCATCCTGCGTATTGTTCGGGTGGGCGGTGCTTCATGTCCTCCACGCAGCCGTTGGAAGCGATGATGCGCGATCCCTCCAGCAATTGGTTGCCGAAGGTGTGGTCGCCGTTGCCGTGGGTGTTGACCAGGGCGCCGATCCGCTTCGCGGCGGGCACGGCGTCGCGCATGCTGGCCAGCATCTCGGACGTCATGGGCAGGTCGAACAGGGTATCGACCAGCAGCGATTCGCCACTGTCGGAAATCAGCCCGGCGTTGGACCAGCCCCAGCTTCCGTCGGGAACGAGGTAGGCGTGCAGGCCGTTGCCCAGATCGTGCAAGCCCTTGGTGAAGCGCCATTTGGCGGTCGAGGTCGTCATGTCGTCTCCTTCTGGTTGTCCCGCGCTCTATGTATATTCACAGGTGGTGGCTCAGTCGAGCCGGATGTTGGCGTTGCGGATGACGGCGCCCCATTTGTCGTAGTCGCGCCGCACGATGTCGCGCAGTTCGGCAGGGGTCGATCCTACCGGCTCCAGGCTGGCGGTGGCCAGGCGCTCGCGCACGTCGGGCATGGCCAGCACGCGGGCGACGTCGGCGCTGATCTTGTCCACGACCTCGGGCGGCGTGCCCGCGGTGGCGAACAGGCCGTGCCAGGCATCGGCCACGTAGCCGGGCACGGTCTCGCCCACGGTGGGCACGTCGGGGATGTTTTCGCTGCGCTTGGCCAGCGTCACCGCCAGCGGCCGGACCTTGCCGTCCCGCGCGGCGGCCACGCCGTTGGTGTAGGGCTCCATGGCCAGGTCGATCTGCCCGCTCAGCAGCGCCAGCACCTTGTTCGTGTTCATGGGGACGTGCAGCATGCGGGTGCCGGTCATGCTGGTCAGCAGCTCCATCACGATGTGGTTGCCCGAGCCGTTGCCGGCGGACCCGTAGGTGAGCTTGCCGGGATGCTTCTTCGCATAGGCGACCATCTCTGCGACGTTGTTGATGCCCAGGTCGCTCCGGGCCAGCAGCACGTAGCCCAGGTTGACCATGAGCGACACCGGCGCGAAGCTCTTGAAGGCGTCGTAGCCCAGTTTGCCGTACAGGTGGGGGTTGGCGCACAGCACCGAGTTGACCGTATAGAGCAGGGTGTAGCCGTCGGGCTGGGCCTGGGCAACCGCGGTCGCGCCGATGGCGCCGCCGGCGCCCGGACGATTCTCGACGATCAGGGACTGGCCCCAGATGTCCCCCAGCTTTTGGCCGACGATGCGCATGACCACGTCGGGCGAGGTGCCGGCCGCGAACGGGATGATGACCTTCACGGGCCGCGTGGGGAAGTTCTTCTCCGATCCGTGGGCGGGCCAGGAGGCGGCCAGAGCGAGGGCCAGCGCGGCGCGGCCGAACAAGCGTGCAACAGGGGTCTTCATGTCGTCTCCTTGGGAGGGGCTGGCTCGTTGCGGCCGCCGGCAAGCGCGGCCTTGAGCTCGGTTTTCAGAACCTTGCCGTAATGGTTCTTGGGCAGTGCATCGACGAAGCGGTAGCGCTTGGGGCGCTTGAATCGCGCGATCCGGTCCAGGCACAGGCCGTCGAGCGCGGCCGGGTCCGGCGGCGGGCCGCCCCGGGGCACGACGAAGGCCACGACCTCCTCGCCCCATTCCGGGTCGGGCGCGCCGACCACCGCGACCTCGGCCACGCCGGGATGGGCCAGCAGCACTTCCTCGATTTCGCGCGGGTAGATGTTAGAGCCCCCCGAGATGATGACGTCCTTGGAGCGGTCCTTCAGCGTCAGGAAGCCTTCCGCGTCCAGCACGCCGACGTCGCCGGTCCACAGCCACCCGCCGCGCAGCGCCCGGGCGGTGGCCTCGGGGTCGCGCCAGTAGCCGGCCATGACCACGTCGCCGCGCACCTGGACCTCGCCGATCTCGCCGTCGGGCAGCGGTTCGCCGCGTTCGTCGGCCACGCGTATCTCTACCTGGGACTGGGCGTAGCCCACCGAGGCCAGGCGCTCGAGCCAGCGCGGATGGCCCCGGTCGGCCAGTTGCCGGCGGGACAGCGCCGTGATCGTCATGGGCGACTCGCCCTGGCCGTAGATCTGGACGAAGCGGTCGCCCATCACGGCGAGCCCGCGCCGGATGTCCTCCACGTACATGGGGCCGCCGCCGTAGACGATGGTCTTGAAGCCGGACGGATCGGCATCCGTGGCCTCGAGGTGGGCCACCAGCCGCTTGACCATGGTGGGCGCCGCGAACATCGACAGCCGGTCCACGCCGGCCGCCAGGGCGGCCAGCTCTGCGGGATCGAAGCCGCCGGACTCCGGCACCACGTGGCGTGCCGCGGCGGCCATGTGCGGCAGGCTGTACAGCCCCGCGCCATGGGACATGGGCGCGGCATACACGGCGGCGTCGTCCGCATCCACCGGATCGACGTCCGAGAAGTAGCAGGCCGTCATGGCGAGCAGCATGCGGTTCGTCTGCATGACGCCCTTCGGGCGCCCGGTGGTGCCCGAGGTATAGAACAGCCAGGCGAGGTCCTCGGGCCGGCGCGGGGCGGGCGGCACCGGGGCGGCGTCCAAGAGGTTCCGGTAGCCGGCCGTGCCGGTCTCGAACACGCGACGGATCGCCGGCGCCTCGCCCAGCAGGGGCAGCAGGCCCGTGGCCAGTTCCGGGGCGGTGAAGAGCGCGCCGGCCTCGGCATGCTCCAGGATGAACAGCGCCTCGCGCGGATGCAGCTTCGCATTAATGGGCACGACCGCCAGCCCGGCCCACCAGGCACCGTACATGGCTTCCAGGTATTGCGGGCAATTGGGCATGAACAGCGCCACCCGGTCGCCGGGCTTGAGGCCGTGGCCGCGCAGGCCGCCGGCGATGGCCGCCGCGCGCGCGGCCAGCCCGCGGTAGTCGAGCAGCCGCGAGGCGCCGTGGTAGACGGCCGGGCGATCGCCGTGGGTCCGCGCCGCGCGGACCAGTAATTGGACGACATTCATCGGGCGGGTCCTAAGCTGCGCGTTCCAGCACGCTGACGTAGTTGGCGACCACGGAACCGCCCATGTTGAAGACGCCGGCCAGTTCGGCGCCGGGCACCTGGATGTCCCCGGCCTCGCCGCACAGCTGCATGGCCGCCATGACGTGCATGGACACGCCCGTGGCGCCGACCGGATGGCCCTTGGCCTTGAGGCCGCCCGACGGATTGACGGGCAGCGCGCCGCCCGGCGCCACCGTGCCGTCGTCGACGCAGCGCGCGCCCTGGCCGGCCTCGGCCAGCCCCATGGCTTCGTAGCTGAGCAGCTCGGCAATGGTGAAGCAGTCGTGGACCTCGGCCAGGTCGAGGTCGCGGATGCCGATGCCGGCTTCGTCCAGCGCGCGCCGCCAGGCCCGCCGCGGTCCTTCGAAGGCGACCGGGTCGCGCCGGGACATGGGCAGGAAGTCGTTGACCTGGACCGTGGAGCGAAAGCGCACGGCGCGGCGGAAGTCGCGCGCCAGCGGGGCGGCGGTCAGCACCAGCGCGGCGGCGCCGTCGGCGACGGTGGAGCAATCGGTCTTGCGCAGCGGCGCGGCGATGATGGGATTGCGCTCGGACACGGTGTTGCAGAAATCGAAGCCCAGGTCGCGGCGCAGGTGGGCGAGCGGGTTGCGGGCGCCGTTGGCGTGGTTCTTGGCCGCGATCCGCGCCAGGGTCGCGCCGTGGTCGCCGTGGCGGGCGAAATACTCCCGGGCGATCAGGGCGAAGATGCCGGGAAAGGTCAGGCCGCGCGAGCCTTCCTCGCGATGGTGGCTTGCGCGGGCCAGCGCCGCGGTCACGGCCGGCCCGTCTGCGGCCGTCATCTTCTCGGCCCCCACCACCAGGGCGACGCGGACCCGGCCCGAGCCGATGGCGTCCAGTGCGGCATGGATGGCGGCCGATCCGGAAGCGCAGGCGTTCTCCAGGCGCACGGTGGGCGTGAAGCGGAAATCGTCGTCGGCGCCGAAGGGCAGGGAGGAAGGAAAGCCGTCGGGCACCATGCCGGCGTTGAAGTGGGAGACGAACACCGCGTCCACGTCCCGCGCCCGCAGGCCGGCGTCGGCCAGCGCCAGGCGCGTGGATTCGACCATCAGCCCCTCCAGGTCGAAGTGGTCCAGGCGGCCGAAGGGGGTGTGGCCCCATCCGACGATGCAGGGGGTGTCCATGGCGTCTCCTTGGTGGCGTCCGTCCCAGTGGGAAGACGCATGTCGTTATGGAGGCCATTATTTCCAGCCGCGCCTGCCGGGCCTAGTCGTAGGAATACGCTAGTAGCGCCCCCGGGCGCGTAGGCCGAGGGCCGCGGGACCCGCGTGGCGCCTGGGCAAGGGGCATTGTTTTGTTACCTTGTCGCCCCTTTTATGTCACTCCCCGGTTTTTCTTCAGACGACACCTTCACTTCAAATGCCAATGCACTGATTTCATGGAACATTTCGCAATGTGAAGGTTCGAGAAAGTGCACCTAAGTCCTTGTTACTAATGAAGAAACCGTGTCCGAGCGGCTTGACCCCGCGTAATCGCTCATTTAGAGTGGGAAATAGTAGAATTTTGTGCAAAAAAGTGGGGTGAGAAGCCGTGTTTCAGGGCAGCAGCGCGCTGACGCTCGATGCGAAGGGAAGGGTATCCATCCCTACCCGGCATCGTGACGCGCTGATGATGCAGGCCGAAGGCCGGCTGACCCTGACCCGGCACCCCGACGGTTGCCTTCTGATCTACCCCCGTCCCACCTGGGAGGTGAAGCGCGAGCAGATCGCGGCGTTCCCGATGCAGGCGCGCGCGCTGCAACGGCTGCTGCTGGGCAATGCCCAGGATGTCGAGCTCGACAGCGCGGGCCGCATCCTGATCGCTCCCGAGCTGCGCACCGCCGCCGCCCTGACGCGCGAGGTGATGCTGCTCGGCCTGGGCGCTCACTTCGAGCTGTGGGACGCTGCCGTTCTGGCCCAGCGCGAGCAGGAGATGCTGGCGCAGGGCATGCCCGAAGTCCTGAACCAGTTTTCTTTCTGACGCCGTGACGACCCCATTCCTGCATCGGCCCGTCCTGCTCGAGCCGACGATAGACGCGTTGGCCGTACCCGCCGACGGCGTTGGCGCCGGGGTATGGGTCGACGCCACTTTCGGGCGGGGCGGCCACACGCGCGAGCTGCTTGCGCGGCTGGGGCCCGAGGCCAGGCTGGTGGTGTTCGACAAGGATCCGCAGGCCATCGCGGTGGCGCGCGCGCTGGCCGGGCAGGACCGCCGGGTGACGGTGGTCCACGAGGGTTTCGGCGGACTGGCCGAGGAAATGTCCCGGCTGGGGATCGCCCGCATTCGCGGCCTGATGATGGACCTGGGTATTTCGTCTCCGCAGATCGACGATGCCGAGCGTGGATTTTCCTTCATGCGCGACGGCCCGCTCGACATGCGGATGGATACGACACGCGGCGAAACCGCCGCGCAATGGCTCGCCCATGCGAGCATCGATGACATGCGGGAGGTCATAGCACGCTATGGTGAAGAACGGTTTGCTTTCCAGATTGCAAAGGCGATTGCAGCTGGCCGCGAGAAACGGCCTGTCACGACCACAGGCGAGCTTGCCGACATCGTGGCTGGTGCAGTCCGCACGAGGGAGAAGGGCCAGCATCCAGCGACCCGCACCTTTCAGGCTCTACGGATTCACCTCAATCAGGAGCTTGAAGAGCTCCCGCGTGCGCTAGCCGCGGCGCTCGACCTGTTGGAGCCCGGCGGCCGGCTGGCGGTGATCAGCTTCCATTCGCTGGAAGACCGCATCGTCAAGCAGTTCATCGCCGCCGCGGCCCGGCCCGGCGCGGAAACCGCGCGCCTGCCGCTGCGCGAGAGCGAGCGGCCGCAGCCCGTGCTGGCCTCGATCGGCCGCATCCTGCCCACCGAGACCGAGGTCGCCGCCAATCCCCGCGCCCGCTCGGCGGTGCTGCGGGTGGCCGAGCGTACCCATACGGCCCTGCCGGCCGAGGGCGGCAGGGCTTTCGTCAAGACGCCCGAGGCGGCCGCAGCCAAGCGGCGCCCGCCGGCCCGGACGCGCACCCCGCGCGCCCATTCTTTCGCCAGCGCATAGGAGGCCGGCATGGGGCGCCTGCTCTTCGTCCTGACGGTGGCCCTGATAGGGTGCGCGCTGTCCCTGGTCAGCAGCCAGTACAAGGCGCGCAGCCTGTTCGTCGAACTGGAGCGCGCCCAGGCCGTGGCGCGCGACCTGGACGTGGACTGGCGCCGGCTGCAGCTCGAGCAGACCGACCACGCCAAGCATGCGCTGATCGATAGCGTGGCCCGCACCACGCTCAAGATGGAACCGGTCACGCCCGCGCGCACCATCTACCTCGCGCAGTCGCGCGACGCGCAGAGCGGCCCGGCCCTGCTGCCCTATGGTCCGCCGGGCGTGCCCCTGCCGACCAAGCCGAAAGCGGGAGGTGCGCGATGAAACGCGTCCGTTTCTCGTCCGAGAATCCTGTCCTGAACCTGAAGCTGCCCGCGTGGCGGTCGCGCTTCGTGCTGTTCCTGCTGTTCGCCGGTTTCACCGCGCTGGTCGTCCGCGCGCTGTACCTGCAGGGGCTGTCGAACGAGTTCCTGCAGAAGCAGGGCGAGTCCCGCTATGCCCGCACGCTGGTGCTGCCGGCCTCCCGCGGCAAGATCACCGACCGCAACGGGGTCGTGGTGGCGTCCAGCGTGCCTGCCCGCGCCGTCTGGGCCATCCCCGAGGACGTGAAGGCGCCCCCCGGTGCGCTGGCCGAACTGGCCAAGCTGCTGGAAATCCCGCTGCGCGACCTGCAGCGCAAGCTGGCCAACGAAGACAAGACCTTCGTCTACCTGAAGCGGCAGGTGCCGGTGGACGTGGCCGAGAAGGTGGCGGCGCTGGGCCTGGACGGCATCCACCAGCAGCGCGAGACGCTGCGCTACTACCCCGAGGGCGAGGTGCTCGGCCATGTGCTGGGTTTCACCAACGTCGAGGACCGCGGCCAGGAAGGCATCGAGCTGGCCTACAATTCCCAGTTGGCTGGCCGTGCGGGCAGCCGCCGGGTCATCAAGGACCGCCTGGGCAGGGTGGTCGAGGACGTGCAGGCGGTGCGTGCGCCCGCCAATGGTCACGACCTGACCCTGTCCATCGATACCCGGGTGCAGTACCTAGTGTTTTCGCAGTTGCAAGAAGCCGTCGAGCGCCACAAGGCCAAGGGTGGCGCCGCCATCGTGGTGGATACCCGCACCGGGGAGATCCTCGCCCTGGCGAACATGCCCACCTACAACCCCAATCACCGCGAGACCCTGACCGGGGCGCGCCTGCGCAACCGCGCGCTGACCGACACCTTCGAGCCGGGCTCGACCATCAAGCCGTTCTCGATCGCGCTGGCGCTGGACCTGGGCCGGGTGCAGCCCACCACCGTGGTCGACACCGGCGGCGGCCGCATGAACTTCTACGGGCGCACCATTTCGGACACCCACGGCTATGGCAAGCTGGATGTGGCCGGCGTGGTCCAGAAGTCCAGCAACATCGGCACCACCCTGATCTCCCAGCGCCTCGAGAACAAGGAGATGTGGGAGAAATACACGGAACTCGGCCTGGGCCAGGCGCCCAAGCTGGATTTCCCCGGCGCGGTGGCGGGCCGCCTGCGCCCCTATGACAAGTGGAAGCCGATCGAGAAGGCCACCATGTCCTATGGCTACGGCCTGTCGGTGTCGCTGGTGCAGATGGCCCATGCCTACACCGCCTTCGCGCGCGACGGCGACACCGTGCCCCTTACCTTCCTGAAGACCGAGCGCCCGCCCGCCGGCACCCGCATCTATTCCTCGAAGACCGCGCGCACGATGCGCCAGATGCTCGAGGCGGTGGTGGGACCGGGCGGCACGGCCTCGCAGGCGCAGGTCATGGGCTATCGCGTGGCCGGCAAGACCGGCACTGCGCGCAAGATCATCAACGGGGCCTATGCCACCAAGTATGTCGCCTCGTTCTCGGGTTTCGCGCCGGTGTCGAATCCGCGCATCGTCGTGGCGGTCATGATCGACGAACCCACGGCGGGCAGCATCTATGGCGGCGCGGTGGCCGGTCCGGTTTTCTCCAAGATCACCGGCGGGACGCTGCGCATGCTGGGCGTCGAACCCGATGCGCCGTTCAAGTCGCTCGTCATTCCCGAGCATCCGCTGGAGGACAGCCTGTGACGATGGCGACGTCTCCCGCCTCCATCCTGGAGTGGCTGCGCAAGCATGCCTCTCCAGGTTCGCATTTGCGCCTGGACTCCAGGGCAGTGCAGGTGGGCGACATCTTCCTGGCCTACGCGGGCGCCCGCAGCGACGGCCGCGACTTCATCGGCCAGGCGCTCGAGCGTGGCGCGAGCGCGGTGGTGTTCGAGGACACCGCGGCCGACCGCACGGCCGCGCTCAAGCGGGACCTGGCCGAACGCGGTATTCCGGCGCTGCCGGCGGCGGGCCTGAAGGCCGCGCTGGGTGTCGTCGCGTCCGGCTGGTACGGCGATCCTTCGCGCGACATGAAGGTGATCGCCGTCACCGGGACCAACGGCAAGACCTCGTGCACGCAGTGGATCGCGCGCGCGCTGACCGACGGCGGCATGCCCTGCGGCGTGATCGGCACGCTGGGCATCCAGATCCCCGGACCGGACGGCGGCTCGCGCGCGCTGGCCACCGGCCTGACCACGCCCGACGCCGTGGCCCTGCACCGCGCCCTGGCCGACATGCGGCGCGATGGCGTCGCGGCGGTCGCGATCGAGGCGTCGTCCATCGGCATCGCCGAAGGACGGCTGGACGGGCTGCACGTGGACATCGCCGCCTTCACCAACCTGACCCGCGACCATCTGGACTACCACCCGGACATGGCCGCCTACGAGGCCGAAAAGGCGAGGCTGTTCTCGTGGCCGGGCGTGGCCGCGGCGGTCGTGAACCAGGACGACGAGGCCGGCCGGCGGCTGTTAGCCTCGCTCCAGGCCAGCGGCCGGTCCGTGGCGCTGACCGCCTATACGCTGGAACCGGCGCAAGCCGGTGATGCGGCGCCCCGGGTGCTGCGCGCCTCCGACCTGCATGCCACCGGCAGCGGAATGGTCTTCACCTTGAACTGGCAAGCCCACGCGGTGCAGATCGCCACGCCGCTGCTGGGCGAGCACAACGTCTCGAACCTGCTGGCGATGGCGGGCGTGCTGCTCGAGCTCGGATGGAGCGTGCAGCGCGTGTCGTCCGCGCTGGCGTCCGCCCAGGCGGCGGCCGGCCGGCTGCAGGCGGTGTCGGCGCCGGGCCGCGCCCCGGGCGAGGGCGGGCCGCTGGTCGTGGTGGACTACGCGCACACGCCGGACGCCCTGGCGCGTGCGCTCGACGCTCTCGTGCCGGTGGCCCGGACGCGCGGCGGCCGGCGGATATGTGTATTCGGTTGCGGCGGCGACCGCGATCCCGGCAAGCGGCCGCAGATGGCCCAGGTGGCGTGCGCCCATGCCGATCTGGTGGTGGTGACCAGCGACAATCCCCGCAGCGAGCGGCCCCAGGCCATCATCGAGCAAATCCTGGCCGGCGTGCCCGCGGGCAGCGCCGTGCGGGTCCAGCCCGACCGCGCCCTTGCCATCCGGGAAGCCGTCTTCCAGGCCGGGCCCGACGACGTCGTCCTGCTGGCGGGCAAGGGCCACGAGGCCTATCAGGAGATCGACGGCGTTCGCCATCCGTTCTCGGACGTCGAGCAGGCCGAGGCCGTCCTGGCGGCCTATCGCGCCGCGCCCACCGCCGGCGGGCTGATGACGGTGGCCGACGCGGCGCAGGCCATGCGCGGGGTCGTGCATGGCGAGGCCGGCGCCGACCGCGTGGCTTTCTCCCATGCCGGCAGCGACTCGCGCAACGTGGCCGCCGGCGAATTGTTCTTCGCCTTGAGCGGCGAGCGTTTCGATGGCCATGCCTATGTGTGCGCGGCGCACGAGGCGGGCGCGGTGGCGGCCGTGGTACAGCGTCCGGTCGATGGTGCCGGGATGCCGCAGGTCGTGGTGGCCGATACCCGCCGCGCCCTGGGCGACCTGGCGGCCGCCTGGCGCGGGCGATTCGCGATTCCGGTGGTGGGCGTGACCGGCAGCAACGGCAAGACCACCACCAAGGAAATGATCGCCGCCATCTTCGCCGCGCGCCATGGCGCCGACGGCCGGCTGGCGACTCAGGGCAACCTGAACAACGAGATCGGCGTGCCGCTCACGCTGATGCGGCTGCGCGGCACGCATCGCTGCGCCGTCATCGAGCTGGGCATGAACCATCCCGGCGAGATCGCCGAACTGTCGCGCATCGCCGCTCCCACCGTGGCGCTGGTCAACAACGCCCAGCGCGAGCACCAGGAATTCATGCACACGGTCGAGGCGGTGGCGCGCGAGAACGGCGCCGTCATCTCGGCCCTGGCTGCCGACGGTATCGCCGTGTTTCCCGGCGACGATCCCTATACCCCCGTGTGGGCCGAGCTGGCCGGCACGCGCCGCTGCCTGCGCTTCGGCCTGTCGGGCGAGGTCGAGGTCTCTGCCGCGAACCTGCGGCTGGATGCCTTCGAGACCCGCTTCCAGCTGCGCACGCCCGGCGGCCAGGCCGAGGTCGCGCTGGCCGCGGCCGGCCTGCACAACGTGCGCAACGCGCTGGCCGCCGCCGCGTGCGCGCTGGCGGCGGGCATGGAACTGGACGTCATCGCCCGCGGCCTGGCCGAGTTCGCGCCGGTCAAGGGCCGCATGCAGCGGCACCGCCTGCAAAGCGGGGCACTGCTGATCGACGACACCTACAACGCCAACCCCGACTCGGTGCGCGCCGCGATCGACGTGCTGGCCACGTTGCCTCAGCCGCGGGTGCTGGTGCTGGGCGACATGGGCGAGGTGGGCGACCAGGGGCCGGCCATGCACGCCGAGGTCGGCGCCTATGCCCGGGAGCGCGGCATCGACGCACTGTTCGCGCTGGGCGAGGCGACGCGCGACTCGGTGCAGGCCTTCGGTGCCGGCGGCATGCATGCCGACGCGGTCGAGCAGGTGGCGCCCGCCGTGATGGCGGCCGGCCCCGCGTCGGTGTTGGTGAAGGGCTCGCGTTTCATGCGCATGGAGCGGGTGGTGCAGGCGTTGCAGGCCGGCCCCCCGTCGGATCATTCTTCTATTGGTAATAAGCATGCTGCTTGAACTGGCCCAGTGGTTGTCCGAGGATTACCGGGCTTTCTCGGTGTTCAGCTACATCACGTTGCGCGCGGTGCTCGCGTGCGCGACGTCGCTGCTCATCGGCCTGATGGCGGGCCCCTGGGTGATACGCAAGCTCACCGCGCTCAAGATCGGCCAGGCCGTCCGCACCTACGGCCCCGAAACCCACCTGATCAAGAGCGGCACGCCCACCATGGGCGGCGCGCTGATCCTGATCTCCATCGGCGTCTCGACGCTGCTGTGGGCCGACTGGAGCAACCGCTTCGTCTGGGTCGTGCTGCTGGTCACCTTCGGCTTCGGCTGGATCGGCTGGTCGGACGACTACCGCAAGGTCGTGCGCCGGGATCCGGAAGGCATGCCGGCGCGCGAGAAGTTCTTCTGGCAGACGCTGATCGGTCTGGTCGCGTCGGTGTACCTGGCCTTCGCCATTTCGGCGCCGGATGCCGGCGGCACCTGGTCGCTGTTCGTCGACTGGATCTCGGGCGGATTCGGCTACCACCTGCCGCCGCGCGCCGACCTGATCGTGCCGTTCTTCAAGAGCGTGAGCTATCCGCTGGGCGTGATCGGCTTCATCGCGCTGACCTGGGCGGTGATCGTGGGCAGCAGCAATGCGGTCAACCTGACCGACGGACTGGACGGCCTGGCCATCATGCCCACGGTGCTGGTGGGCACCGCGCTGGGCGTGTTCGCCTACGTCGTGGGC
The DNA here is from genome assembly GCF_039523035.1 of Pigmentiphaga daeguensis. Classification (NCBI taxonomy): domain Bacteria; kingdom Pseudomonadati; phylum Pseudomonadota; class Betaproteobacteria; order Burkholderiales; family Alcaligenaceae; genus Pigmentiphaga; species Pigmentiphaga daeguensis. The sequence continues at coordinate 18,236 of NZ_BAAAEN010000009.1, forward strand.
CGCGTCGACTATTCCCGCTACCTGCTGTTTCCGTACATCCCGGGCGCATCCGAACTGATGGTGATCTGCGCCGCGCTGGGGGGCGCGGGGCTGGCCTTCCTGTGGTTCAACGCCTATCCGGCCCAGGTCTTCATGGGTGACGTCGGCGCGCTGGCGCTGGGCGGCGCGCTGGGCACCATGGCCGTGATCGTGCGGCAGGAGATCGTGCTCTTCATCATGGGCGGGGTGTTCGTGGTCGAGACGCTGTCGGTCATCCTGCAGGTGAGCTGGTTCAAGTACACCAAGAAACGCTACGGCCAGGGCCGGCGGATATTCAAGATGGCGCCGCTGCACCATCACTTCGAGGTCAGCGGCTGGAAGGAAACCCAGGTCGTCGTCCGGTTCTGGATCATCACCATGATGCTGGTGCTGATCGGACTGGCGACGTTGAAGTTGCGTTGAACCGTGTCGGACGAATCGCTGAACATGCAAACCCCCGTTGAAACCGCCGCGCAAGCGCCGTTCACCCTGGTCCTGGGCCTGGGCGAATCGGGCGCGGCCGCCGTGCGCTGGTGCGCGCGGGCGGGCGGGGGCCTGCGCGTGGCCGACTCGCGCGCCGAGCCGGCGGGTTTGCAGGCCCTGCGGGAAGCCGCGCCGCACGCCGAGTTCCGGCTGGGCGCGGGCGCCATGCGGGACAACGGCGGCGTGAGCGTCTTCGATCCCGCCCTGCTCGAAGGCGTCGAGCGCGTCGTCATCAGCCCGGGCCTGCCGCCGCACGCGGCGCCCGCGGGCGACCTGGTCGGCGCCGCCCGCGAACGCGGGATCCCGGTCATCGGCGAGATCGAGCTGTTCGCGCTGGCCCTGGCCGAGCTGGCCGTCTCCAGGTCGTACGCGCCGCGCGTGCTGGCGGTGACCGGCACCAACGGCAAGACGACCGTCTGCGCACTGACGGGCCATCTGGTCGAGGCCGCCGGCCGTACCGTGGCGGTGGCCGGCAACATCAGCCCGGCCGCGCTGACCGCGCTGATGGCCGCGCTGGACGAGGACCGCCTGCCAGACGTCTGGGTGCTGGAACTGTCGAGCTTCCAGCTGGAAACCACGCACAGCCTGCGGCCCGACGCGGGCGCGGTGCTGAACCTGACCCAGGACCACCTGGACTGGCACGGCGACATGCGCGCCTATGGCGCCGCCAAGGCCCGGCTGCTCGCGGCCTCGTCGGTAGCCGTGGTCAATCGCGACGATGCCCAGGTGGCGGCCATGGTCGAGCGGCTGGACGCGGAGCACGTGCGCAGTTTCGGACGCGAGGCACCGGTGGCCACGGGCGACCTGGGGCTGGACCACAGCCATGGCGTGGCCTGGCTGGCCGAGGCGGCGGCCGAGGATTTCGACGCGCCGCCGCCCAAGCGCAAGAAGGGCGAGGTCGTGACCCGTCCCGATGGACGGGTGAACCGGCTGATGCCGGTCGACGCGCTGCTGATCCGGGGCCTGCACAACGCCCTGAACGTCCAGGCGGCGCTCCTGCTGGCGCGCAGCCTGGGGCTGCCGTGGGCGCCGCTGCTGCGCGCGGTGCGCGAATACCGGGGCGAGCCGCATCGCGTCGAGTTCGTGCGCGGCATCGCCGGCGTCGATTTCATCGACGACAGCAAGGGCACCAACGTGGGCGCGACCGTCGCCGCGCTGGAGGGACTGGGCCAGCGCAGCGTGCTGATCGCCGGCGGCGTCGGCAAGGGCCAGGATTTCTCGCCGCTGGCCCGCGCCGTGGCCTTGCATGCGCGCGCCGTGGTCCTGATCGGCCGCGACGGGCCGCTGATCGCCGAGGCGCTGAAGGACACCGGCGTGCCGCTGGCCACCGGCCAGGACCTGGACGCCGCCGTGCGCACCGCCCTGGACCTGGCGCAACCGGGCGATGCCGTGCTGCTGTCGCCGGCCTGCGCCAGCTTCGACATGTTCCGCGACTACAAGCACCGCGCCGACCGGTTCGTCGATGCCGTGCAGACGTTAGCTGCCGACCGGGGGGAGGTGTAGCCCGATGAGCCTGTTCGCCGAACTCACCGGTAGCGTCAACGCCGTGCGGCCCAGCCGCACGCGGATGCTGAACTACGACGCCGCGCTGGTCACCTCGGCCCTGGCGCTGCTGCTGCTCGGGCTGGTCATGGTGTATTCCGCGTCGGTCACGCTGTCCGACTCGCCCAAGTTCGCTAATTACGGCAACTACTATTTCCTGGTCCGCCACGCGCTGTACCTGACACTGGGCGTGGTGGTGGCCGCCGCCACGTTCACGATCCGCATGGACGTGTGGCAGAAATTCTCGATGCCGGTGTTCGGCGTGGCCCTGTTCCTGCTCGTGGCGGTGCTGATTCCCGGCATCGGCAAGGAAGTGAACGGCTCGCACCGCTGGCTGCCGCTGGGCTTCGTCAACTTCCAGCCCTCCGAGCTGATGAAGCTGGCCGTGCTGATCTACGCCGCCGACTACACCGTGCGCAAGCAGGCCTACATGCAGAACTTCGTGCGCGGCTTCCTGCCCATGGCCTGCGCGATGGCGGCCACGGGTCTCTTGCTGCTGCTCGAACCCGACCTGGGCGCCTTCGTGGTCATCGTCGCGATCTCGATGGGCATCCTGTTCCTGGGCGGCATCAACGGCAAGCTGTTCGGCGGCCTAACCGCCGTGCTGGTGTCGACCTTCCTGCTGCTGATCTGGGCCGCGCCCTGGCGGCGCGAGCGGCTGTTCGCCTACCTGGATCCCTGGACCGAGGCCAACGCGCTGGGCAAGGCCTACCAGTTGTCGCATTCGCTGATCGCCTTCGGCCGCGGCGAATGGTTCGGCGTGGGCCTGGGCGCCAGCGTGGAAAAACTGCACTACCTGCCGGAGGCGCACACCGACTTCCTGCTGGCCGTGATCGGCGAAGAACTCGGGTTCGTCGGGGTGCTGGTCGTGATCACGCTGTTCTTCGTGATCGTGCGCCGGGGCTTCGAGATCGGCCGCCAGGCCATCGCCATGGACCGCGTGTTCAGCGGTCTCGTCGCCAAAGGCGTGGTCCTGTGGATAGGCGTGCAGGCGCTGATCAACATGGGCGTGAACCTGGGCCTCTTGCCAACCAAGGGGCTGACGCTGCCCTTCATGAGTTTCGGCGGCTCGGGCATCATCGCCAACATGGCGGCGCTGGCCGTGCTGATGCGGGTGGACTACGAGAACCGCATCCTGATGCGCGGAGGGCGGCTATGAACGCGCCGCGCACGCTGATGGTCATGGCCGGCGGCACCGGCGGCCACATCATGCCGGGACTGGCGGTGGCCGGCGCGCTGCGCGCGCGCGGCTGGAACGTGGTGTGGATGGGCAATCCGGACGCCATGGAAGGCCGGCTCGTGCCGCCCCAGGGCATCCCGATGGCGCCCGTGCGTTTTTCCGGCGTGCGGGGCAAGGGCCTGGCCACGCTGCTCAAGCTGCCGTTCACGCTGGCCCGCGCCGCGGCGCAGGCCCTGTCGGCGTTGCGCCGCTACCGTCCCGATGTGGTGCTCGGCATGGGCGGCTACGTGGCGCTGCCGGGTGGATTGATGGCGAGGCTGCGGGGCACGCCGCTGGTCGTGCACGAACAGAATTCGGTGGCCGGCATGACCAACCGGGTGCTGGCGCGCTGGGCCAGCAAGGTGCTGACCGCTTTTCCCGGAGCCTTGCCCGGCGAGCTGACCGGCAATCCCGTGCGGCCCGAGGTGGCCGCCGTGGCTCCGCCGGCCGAGCGCTTCGCCGGCCACGCCGGTCCGCTGCGCCTGCTGGTCGTGGGCGGCAGCCTGGGGGCGCAGGCGCTCAACGGCACCGTGCCCGCCGCCCTGGCGATGCTGCCGGCGGACGCGCGTCCGCAGGTGGTGCACCAGGCGGGCGAAAAGCACATCGAGGAATTGCGCACGGCGTATGCCCGGGCGGGAGTGGACGCCGACTGCCGCGCGTTCATCGCCGACATGGCATCCGCCTATGCCGAGGCCGACCTGGTCATCTGCCGCTCCGGCGCGATGACGGTGGCCGAGGTATGCGCGGCGGGCGTGGCGGCCCTGTTCGTGCCGTTCCCGCACGCGGTGGACGACCACCAGACCACCAATGCCAGATATCTGAGCGATGCGCAGGCCGGATGGCTGCAGCCGCAATCGGCCCTGACGGCCGAGTGGCTGGCCGACTGGCTGCGCCAACGCACACGGGCCGAACTGGCCGAAACCGCGACCCGCGCGCGAGCGCTGGCGCATCCGCTCGCCACCGAGCGGATCGCCGACATCTGCGAGGCGGCGGCGCGACGCTGACACATCATGAGACATCGAATCCGACACATCCATTTCGTTGGCATAGGCGGCTCCGGCATGAGCGGGATCGCCGAGGTGCTGTTGAACCTCGGCTACCGCATCAGCGGATCCGACCTGGCCGACAACGCGACCACTCGCCGGCTGGCGGAGCTGGGCGCGCACATCACGCAGGGCCACAGCGCCGGCAACGTCGAGGGGGTGGACGCCATCGTCACCTCCACCGCGGTCGCGGGCAACAACCCGGAAGTGATCGCCGCGCGCAACAAGCGCATCCCGGTCGTGCCGCGAGCGGTCATGCTGGCCGAGCTGATGCGCCTGAAGCGCGGCATCGCGGTGGCGGGCACGCACGGCAAGACCACCACCACCAGCCTGATCGCCAGCGTCCTGGCGGCGGGCGGGCTGGATCCGACCTTCGTCATCGGCGGGCGCCTGAATTCGGCGGGAGCCAACGCCAAGCTGGGGCAGGGCGAGTTCATCGTGGTCGAGGCCGACGAATCGGATGCCTCGTTCCTGAACCTGCTGCCGGTCATGTCGGTGATCACCAACATCGACGCCGACCACATGGATACCTACGGCCACGATTTCGCGCGGCTCAAGAGCGCATTCGTGGAATTCACGCAGCGGATGCCGTTCTACGGCACCGCGGTGCTGTGCATCGACGACGCCAACGTGCGCGAAATCCTGCCTTTCGTCTCGCGGCCGGTCACGACCTACGGCTTCGCCGCCGATGCGCAGGTGCGCGCGACCGACGTCCGCACCGACGGTCCGCGCATGTGCTTCACCGTCAGGCGGCGCGACCGGCAGGTCGAACTGCCGCCGCTGGACATCACCTTGAACCTGCCCGGCGAGCACAACGTGCGCAACGCGCTGGCGACCATCGCGGTGGCGACCGAGCTGGGCGTGCCGGACGACGCCATCCGCGAGGCCCTGGCGGCGTTCAAGGGCGTCAATCGCCGCTTCACGCAGGCGGGCGTATTCCCGGTGAAGGCCGAACACGGCGGCGGCAGCTTCACGCTGATCGACGACTACGGCCACCACCCGGTGGAAATGGCCGCCACGCTGGCGGCGGCGCGCGGCGCCTACCCGCACCAGCGCATCGTGCTGGCGTTCCAGCCCCATCGTTACACACGCACACGGGATTGCTTCGAGGATTTCGTCAAAGTGCTGGGTACGGCCGATGCCCTGCTGCTGGCCGAGGTCTACGCCGCGGGCGAACCGCCCATCGTGGCGGCGGATGGCCGCTCGCTGGCCCGCGCCGTGCGCGTGGCCGGCAAGGTCGAGCCGGTGTTCGTCGAGGACATCGCCGACATGCCGCAGACCATCGCGGATTTCGCGCGCGACGGCGACATCGTCATCGCGATGGGCGCCGGCTCCATCGGAAGCATGCCGGCAAGAATGGGAGCGCTGTTCGCTCCGGCATCGGATCAGGAAGGGATACCGCAATGAGCGCGCAATTCGGCAAGGTCGGAGTGCTGTACGGAGGGAAGTCCGCCGAGCGCGACGTGTCCATCATGTCCGGCACCGGCGTGCACAAGGCCCTGCGCAGCGCGGGCATCGAGGCGCACCTGTTCGACACCGGCGTGCGCTCGCTGGCCGAGCTGGCCGAGGAGCGCTTCGACCGCGTCTTCATCGCCCTGCATGGACGCTATGGCGAGGACGGCACGATCCAGGGCGCGCTGGAACTGTTGCGGGTGCCCTATACCGGCAGCGGGCCGCTGGCTTCCGCGCTGGCCATGGACAAGACCATGACCAAGCGCATCTGGGTCCACGAAGGGCTGCCCACGCCGCGCTTCGAGACACTGGACCGCCGGTCCGACCTGGCCGCGGTGGCCGCCCGCCTGGGCCTGCCGCTGATCGTCAAGCCGCCGCACGAAGGCTCCACCATAGGCGTGACCAAGGTCACGGACCTGGCCGGCATGCGCGCGGCCTACGACCTGGCGGCCGAGTACGACGAGCAGGTCCTGGCCGAGGCCTTCATCCAGGGCCGCGAGCTGACCGTGGCCATCCTGGGTACCGGCGCCTCGGCGCGGGCCTTGCCGGTGGTCGAGATCGTGGCGCCCGAGGGGAACTACGACTACGAGCACAAGTATTTCACCGACGACACCCGCTACCTGTGCCCCGCGCAGCTGCCGCCCGCGGTCACCCAGCGTGTCCAGGAAATCAGCGAGGCCGCGTATCGCGTCCTGGGCTGCGAAGGCTGGGGCCGGGTGGACGTGATGCTGGATGCCGACAACCAACCCTATCTGCTGGAGGTCAATACCTCGCCCGGCATGACCGGCCATTCCCTGGTGCCCATGGCGGCCGCCGCCGAAGGCATGAACTACGAATCCCTGTGCGTGGAGATCCTGAAGGATGCCCGCTGCAAGGTTTCAGGCCGGTCTTCGTAAGAGATTGAATCGGACACTCTGTGTGGAACGACTCCCGTACCCTGAATCTCATCGCCAATACCCTGTACCTCGCCGCGGCGCTGGTGCTGGCGGCGTGCGCGCTGCTGTGGCTGGCGCAGCGACCGGTGTTCGCGTTGCAGACGATCTGGATCGAGGCCGAGGACGGCACGCTCCAGCATGTGACGCCGGCCAGCGTGCATCCGGCCATCTCCGGCCGGCTGACGGGCAACTTTTTCACCGCCGACCTGGAGCAGATGCGCCAGGTGTTCGAGACGGTGCCCTGGGTGCGGCAGGCGTCGCTGCGCAGGCAATGGCCCAATTCGCTGGTGGTGACCATACAGGAGCACCAGCCGCTGGGACTGTGGAACGAGAACCGCTTGCTCAACACCTACGGCGAATCGTTCACCGCCAACCTGGGCGAGGCCGAGGACGACCGGCAATTGCCGATCTTCGCCGGCCCGGAGGGCTCCGAAAAGCTGGTGGCGCAGCGCTACGCCGAGCTGACGCGCTGGTTCGCGCCGGTCAAGCTCGACCCGCTGCGGGTGGTGCTGACGCCCCGCTATGCCTGGCAGGTGGAGTTGTCCAATGGCGCGATCATCGACCTGGGGCGCGAGCCGACCACCGCGCCCGGCACGGACACCGCGTCGCTGGAGTCGCGTGTCCAGCGCTTCGTGCAGGCGATTCCGGTGATCGAATCGCGCATCGGCAAGCTGGAACATGCGGACCTGCGCTATCCGAACGGCTTCGCGGTCACCACCGCCCGGCCGCCGGCCAGTGCCAAACCGAATCCAAGGAAACCTGCATCAACCATGCAACCTAACCAGAAAAGACCATGACTCGTGAAACCAAGGATCTGATCGTTGCCCTCGACATCGGCACCAGCAAGGTGGTGGCGGTCGTGGCCGAGATGCTGCCTGAAGGGCGCTTCGAAGTGCTCGGTCTCGGGCAGCATGAGTCGCGCGGCATGCGCAAGGGCGTGGTCGTCAACATCGAAACCACGGTCAACTCCATCCAGCGCGCGCTGGAGGAGGCCGAGCTCATGGCCGACTGCAAGATCCGGGACGTCTTCACGGGTATCGCCGGCAGCCACATCCGCAGCTTCAATTCCAGCGGCATGGTGGCGATCAAGGACAAGGAAGTCACCGCCACGGACGTCGCGCGCGTCATCGAGACCGCCAAGGCCATCAACATCCCGACCGACCAGCAGGTGCTGCACGTGCTGACGCAGGAGTTCATCGTCGACGGCCAGGAGGACATCCGCGAGCCCATCGGCATGAGCGGGATCCGCCTGGAAGTCCGGGTGCACATCGTGACTGGCGCGGTCAGTGCCGCCCAGAACATCGTCAAGTGCGTGCGCCGCTGCGGCCTGGAGGTGCAGGACCTGATCCTGCAGCCGCTGGCCTCGAGCCTGGCCTGCCTGACGCCCGACGAAAAGGAACTGGGCGTGGCCCTGGTGGACATCGGCGGCGGCACCACCGACATCGCCATCTTCACCGGCGGCGCGATCCGGCACACCGCGGTCATTCCCATCGCCGGCGACCAGATCACCGGCGACGTCGCCGCGGCGCTGCGCACGCCCACGCCCGATGCCGAGGAGATCAAGCTGCGCTACGGCGTGGCCAAGCAGGTGCTGGCCAGCCCCGACGAGCGCATCGAAGTGCCCGGGCTGGGCGACCGCGGGCCGCGCCAGCTGTCGCGCCAGGCGCTGGGCGCCGTGATCGAGCCGCGCGTCGAGGAGCTGTTCACCTTCGTGCAGCAGGTGATCCGCGAGTCGGGCTACGACGAGCTGCTGTCGTCCGGCATCGTGCTGACCGGCGGCACCTCGCAGATGCCCGGCGTGGTCGAACTGGCGGAGGACATCTTCCTGAAGCCCGTGCGGCTGGGCGTGCCCGAGTACACCGGCAGCCTGGCGGACGTGGTCCGCAGCCCGCGCTTCTCGACGGTGATGGGGCTGCTGGCCGAGGCCCGCTTGCAGCGCGTGCGCGGCCGCAAGGTGGCGCAGCAGACCGGAAATGTCACACAGGTTTTCTCTCGTATGAAAGAGTGGTTCCTGGGGAATTTTTGAAGCGATCCCCCGTCGCATACGTTGCCCGAATCGTGCAGTCCTTCGCAGTCCGATGAAGCAGTGCCCGTTCTTTGAGTCTGTGCAGTTGCAGGTCCAGAGTATCCAGTAGTTCGTTCAAATCAGTTTTTTACATGAGTCGAGGAGGTGCGTGACCGGGGAAGGTGAAACGTGAAGCGCGATCCCAAGGCGGGGTCAGTCAGATGGTCGATTCCGGCCCGATCACATTTCACATTTCACATTTCCCAGCCGCCACTTATCCGCCAGAACCCCCGGAGGTCATTATGAAATTCGAAATGCTAGACACCGATACCCGTGGAACGGTCATCAAGGTGGTGGGCGTGGGCGGCGCCGGCGGCAACGCCGTTGCCCACATGATCCGTCGCGGCGTGCAGGGCGTGGACTTCATCTGCGCCAACACCGACGTGCAGGCGCTGTCGCATACCAATGCGCCGGTGCAGATCCGCCTGGGCCGCAGCGGCCTGGGCGCCGGCGCCAAGCCCGAGCAGGGCCGCGCCGCCGCCGAGACCGCCCGCGAAGAGATCCGTGACGCGCTGCAGGGCGCCAACATGGTGTTCATCACCGCCGGCATGGGCGGCGGCACCGGTACCGGTGCCGGCCCCGTGGTGGCCGAAGTCGCCAAGGAGCTCGGCATCCTGACCGTGGCCGTGGTGACCAAGCCCTTCAACTTCGAGGGCAGCAAGCGCATGCGCATGGCCGAGGAAGGCATCGAGGCCCTGACGCAGCACGTGCATTCGCTGATCGTCGTGCTGAACGAGAACCTGTACGAACTGCTGGGCGAGGACGCCACGCAGGAAGACTGCTTCAAGTCGGCCGACGACATCCTGCACAATGCCTGCGCCGGCATCGCCGAGATCATCAACGTGGACGGCAACGTCAACGTCGACTTCGAAGACGTCAAGACCATCATGAGCGAGCAGGGCAAGGCCATGATGGGCACCGGCATCGCGAGCGGCGTGGACCGCGCCCGCGTGGCGTCCGAGCAGGCCATCGCGTGCCCGCTGCTGGAAGGCATCGACCTGAACGGCGCCCGCGGCGTGCTGGTCAACATCACCGCCAGCCGTTCGCTGAAGATGCGCGAGACCCGCGAGATCATGGACACCATCCGCAGCTATGCCGCGGAAGATGCCACCGTGATCTTCGGCGTGTCGTACGACGATGCGATGGGCGAAGACCTGCGCGTGACCGTCGTGGCGACCGGCCTGGGCCGCAACAAGGCCAAGCCGCAGCTGGTGCAGAACACCATGCAGCAGCTGCGTACCGGCACGGACAACGTGCCGGCCTACAACGCCCAGGCGGGTGGCACCAACTACCACGACTACGACACGCCCACGGTCTTCCGCAACCCGCGGGATGCGTCGATGCGCGTGCAGGCGCTGGAAAGCTCGGGCATGGAGCACCTGGACATCCCCGCCTTCCTGCGCAAGCAAGCGGATTGAGCCAAGGCTCAATCCGCTTGCTGGGTGGGTGAGCCCCCCGTACGCGCTGACGCGCGCCCCCCAGGGGGCGATGCGAGTGGACCGGCAAAGCCGGATCCACCGCATCCTGGGTCTAGTTCCTGTATCGTGAGGTCCTGGCGCTGTTGCTTCGCAGGCTGCCTGCGCTAGCACCGGTGGTACAACCCAACCAGTCCCCACTAGACCCAGGAAACCGCGGATCTGGCTTTGCCAGTCCGCCGGTTTCGCCCCCTGGGGGGCGCGCGTCAGCGCGTAGGGGGGGACATTTTTTTAGGAGTCTTCCATGACCATCAAAGTAGGTGATCGCGTCCCCGACGGTACCCTGACCGAATTCATTGCCGTGGAGACCGAGGGCTGCTCGCTCGGCCCCAACGCGTTCCAGGTCGCGGATCTGGTCAAGGGCAAGAAGATTGCCGTGTTCGCCGTGCCGGGCGCCTTCACGCCCACCTGCTCGGCCAAGCACGTGCCCAGCTACCTGCAGAACCATGATGCCCTGAAGGCCAAGGGCGTGGACGAGATCTGGTGCGTGGCCACCAACGACGCGTTCGTGATGGGTGCCTGGGCCAAGGACCAGGGCAGCCAGGGCAAGATCCGCATGCTGGCCGACGGCTCGGCCAAGTGGACCAAGGCGCTGGGCCTGGAATTCGACCTGACCGAGCGCGGCATGGGCGTACGTTCGCAGCGTTATTCCATGCTGCTGGACGACGGCGCCGTCAAGGTGCTGAACGTCGAAGCTCCCGGCAAGTACGAAGTCAGCGACGCGGAAACCCTGCTCAAGCAGCTGTAATTCCGTTTCCGGGATGGCCGCGGCAGGGCGTGCGCGGCCGTCCCGGAACCTGTGGCGGGCCACCCGCTCTAACACGGAAACGTTACAATATAGTATTAACCCGGATTCCTAGCCGCCATGCTTTGCCAGCGCACAATAAAAAGCGTCACTCGAACCACCGGAGTCGGTCTGCATTCCGGGCGGCGCGTCGAGATCACGCTGCGTCCGGCGGCGCCCAATACCGGCATCGTCTTCCACCGCATCGATCTGCCCGAGCCCGTGGACCTGCCCGCCTCCGCGATGTCCGTCGGCGATACGCGCATGGCGTCGGTCCTGCAGAAGGGCGATGTGCGGGTGTCTACCGTTGAACACCTGATGTCCGCCTGCGCAGGCCTGGGCATCGACAACCTGCACGTGGACCTGACGGCTGAGGAAGTACCCATCATGGATGGCAGCGCGGGTACCTTCGTGTTCCTGCTGCAGTCGGCGGGCATCGAGGAACAGAGCGCCGCCAAGGAATTCATCCGGGTGCTGGAGCCGGTCGAGGTTCGCGAGGGCGAAGGCGCATCGGCCAAGTGGGCCCGGCTCGAACCCTATGATGGCTTCGCCCTGGCCTTCTCCATCGATTTCCACCATCCGGCCATCGATGCCACGTCGAATTTCGCCGAGATCGACTTCGCCAAGCATTCCTACATCAAGGAAATCGCGCGCGCCCGCACCTTCGGGTTCATGCAGGACGTGGAAAACCTCCGCGCCGCGGGCCTGGCGCGCGGCGGCAGCCTGGACAATGCCATCGTGATGGACGAATTCCGCGTCCTGAACAGCGACGGACTCCGCTACGACGACGAGTTCGTCAAGCACAAGATCCTGGACGCCATCGGCGACCTCTACCTGGTGGGCAAGCCCCTGATCGCCCGCTACGTGGCCCACAAGTCGGGCCACGGCATGAACAACCAGCTCGTGCGCGCCCTGCTGGAGCGCCGCTCGGCCTGGGAATTGGCCACCTTCGAATCGAAGTCGGTCGCCCCCCAAGCCTTCCGCGAAGACTGGGTGACCGTGTGACCCCCCCTACGCCCTGACGCGCGCCCCCCAGGGGGCGCGCGTCAGCGCGTAGGGGGGGGTAACCTCTTTTTCAGTTCGGCCAGGGCCTGGGTGCCCAGCTCGGTAGCCTGGCGCGCGGGGGCGCGGGGGGCGGGGCGGGACAATTCGGTCTCTTCCAGGCGGGTAAGCGTTGCTTGAACGCGGACGGCGATTCCGTTAACCTGCCACCCTTGCTTTTCCAAGGCCGCCACCAGCCGGGGTGCCAACTGGCGCAGTTTGGCCGAATGGGCCGCGGCCGGTACGCCCAGTGTCAATTGGCCATCCTCGAAGCGCAGCACGCGGCAGGACGGGCCCAGGGGCGCGGGCAGGGCGTCGCAGACCTGGCGTTCCAGGTCCAGCAGACGGCGGGCGGTGCCCAGCAGGCTGGCGCCCTTGCCGTCACGGCCCAGGCACGCCAGCGTGGCGGTGTACTGCGCGGGGTCGGCATGGGTCTGCGGCTTGCGCCGCTTCCGGAGGGTCGCGGCGGGCCGGGTACGAAAAGTTTCGATCACGAACTCCCTGGAGTCTCGGGAACATTCAAGAGGATACGGGGCGCCGAGCAAGGCGCGTCTCTCACGCCAGGAGGCACGTTCCGTGCAGATCATCATAGTGCATCCGCGCCTGTCCGAGGCGAGGACGCTGACCATAACCCCCCGTTTCGCCGCGGGGATGATCGCCGCAATCGGTGCCGCCCTGATTCTTGGCGCCGTACTGTTGAATTACGCCGCTTCCGGCATCGCATGGCCATGGAGCGGCTCCGGCCTGTCCGAGCGTACGCGCGAGGAAGCCCGCCAGCAGGCGGTGCTGCGCGAGAACATCAATCTGCTGGCCAAGCGCGTGGGTGAAATGCAGGCCAAGCTGATGCAGCTCGACGCGCTGGGCGAGCGCGTCGCCGGCCTGGCGGGCGTGGCTCCGGCGTTTTCCGCCAAGGGCGTGCCGGGCCGCGGCGGGCTGCTGGTATCGCCGCAGCCTATGTCGCCCCAGGACGTCAGCTCCGAGCTCGATCATCTTGAAGCCCAATTGGCCGAGCGCTCCGACTACCTCAGCGTCCTGGACGCGCAGCTGACGACCCTGTCCGTGCGCAAGGCCATGACGCCCACCGTCATGCCCGTCACGCAGGGGTACAACGGTTCCTCGTTCGGCTGGCGCGTCGATCCCTTCACCGGTACGCGTTCCCTGCACGAAGGGGTGGATTTCTCCGCGCCGTCGGGCACGCCCATCGTGGCCGCGGCCGGCGGCGTCGTGCAGGTGGCCGAATTCCACGCCGGCTACGGCTACATGATAGACATCGACCACGGCAACGATCTCGTCACCCGCTACGCCCACGCCTCGCGGCTGCTGGTCAAGCCGGGCGACCTGGTCAAGCGCGGCCAGCGCATCGCCGCCGTCGGCAGCACCGGCCGCTCCACCGGTTCGCACCTGCACTTCGAGGTGCGGCTGGGCGGCGTGGCGGTCAACCCCAACAACTTCCTGACCCACGGCCCCGGCAAACAGCCGGTCGAACCGTTCTCCAAGGTCGTCACGCTGCCCGCCCCCGGTCCGCTGGACTAGAAAGAGGCCCCCCTACGCGCTGACGCGCGCCCTGGATGATGAGCCCCCAGCCCCCAGCCGCTACGCGGCAGCCCCACTAGACCCAGGATGCGGTGGATCCGGCTCCGCCGGTCCACCCGCATCGCCCCCTGGGGGGCGCCCGAAGGGCGTGGGGGTGGGCTTCCCTTCCGGTCCACCCGCATCGCCCCCTTGAGGGGGCCCGCGTAAGCGGGTAGGGGGAGGGCCTACGTCAGGGGGGGACCATAATCAACAGAGACCTCCCGCAGGCAGCGCATCAGGCGTTCGCTGGCGGGGGACAGCGCGCGCTGCTTGCTCCAGGTCAGGCCGATGGGGCGCAGCAGGCCGGGGAGTTCCAGGGGCAGAATGGCCAGCATGCCCAGGTCGCTGTAGTAGCGGGCCGCGACGCGGGACAGGAGGCCGACGGCCCGGGTGGACTGGAGATAGTTGGCGATGACCGGAACCGACAGGGTTTCGATGTAGTCGCTGGGCATGGCAATGTCGTGTTCCTGGAAGACGGCCTCCAGGGGTTCCCTGGGCAGGGACGCCACCGGCGGCAGGATCCAGGGGAACGGGGCGAGGTCGCGCCAGTGCAGCGACGAGACCCCGGCCAAGGGGTGCTGGCGGCCCACCACGACCATGCTCGATCCCTCGAACAGGGGCGCTTCCTCGAAGTCGGCCGACGGCCAACTGGACAGCCGGCCCACCAGGACGTCCAGGTGGCCTCGCCGCAATTGCGGCAGCAATGTGTCCATCGAGCCTTCTTGCACGTGCACCGTGGTCGTAGGCGAGACCCGCTTGAGCGCGGCCAGCGCCTGGGGGACCAGGGCCGAGGTCATGGCGGGCATCGCGCCCAGCGCCGTCCGCCCGGACGCGCCCGACAGCAGCGCACGCAGTTCGTCGCGGGTCTGGGCCAGGGTGTTCAGCATCACGCGGGCCTGGCGGATCAGGCATTCGCCGTAGGCATTGGGCTGGACGCCCCGGGCCGTCCGGTCGAACAGCTTGAAGCCCAGGCCTTTCTCCAGTTCGGACAGCGCCAGCGACACCGCCGGCTGGGTGATGTTGAGGCTGGCCGCGACCTTGCCCAGGTTGCGCAGCTCGTCCAGGGCCACCAGCAATTGCAGGTGGCGCGGCTTGAGGTTGGCGCGGATGTACCAGTCGAGTCTCGCCATGGCGGATCTCTCCGGATGTGTCATAAGTAGATGCTTATGATAAACGCCAGATTTTTAAGTGGTTTGCTTATGTTGATGCGGGCATGATGGGCGCCTTCGATCAGGAGTCCCCGTGTCCCATCCCAAGCCGACATCGATCATCGATCTACATACCCACGTCATCGCCGCGGACCAGCGGGCCTATCCGCTGGCGCCGCTGTCCGGCCGGCAATCGGACTGGTCGCGCGAGCGGCCGGTCACGCGCGAAGACATGCTGGCCGCAATGGACGAGGCCGGCATCGCGCAGGTCGCGCTGGTGCAGGCCTCCACCTGCTATGGCCATGACAGCAGCTACGTCGCGGACTCGGTCGCCGCTCGGCCGGACCGTTTCATCGGCGTCTATTCGATCGGCTTGTCCGAGCCTGACGCCGCCGATCGCATCGCATACTGGCACGGCCGCGGGCTGCAGGGCATGCGGGTGTTCATCGCCGGGCATACCGCGGCCGACCACGCGGCGCGGCTGGACGACCCGCTGGGCTTTCCCGCCTGGGAGCGGGCGCAGGCACTGGACATCCCCGTGTGCGTGCAACTGCGGGCCGATGGCTTGCCTCAACTGGAAAACATCCTGCGGCGCTTCCCGCGCGTGCGGGTGCTGCTGGACCACTTCGCCCGGCCCCGGCTGGACGACGGTCCTCCCTATGCGGCGGCGGCCAGCCTGTTCGCGCTGGCGGAGCATCCCAACCTGTTCCTCAAGTTCACCACCCACAACGTCCGGGAGTCCCGCGAGGGGGCGGCCACGCAGGCCAGCTTCCTGCGGCGCGCGATCGACGTGTTCGGCGTTCGCCGCATCGCCTGGGGATCGAACTTCCCGGCGTCGGCGGGCAGCCTGGCCAGCCTGCTGGGCGAAGCCCTGGAGTCCACCGCCTCGCTGTCGGGCGAAGAGCGGGAATGGATTTTCCATCGCACGGCCCGGGCACTGTATCCCGAGCTGGACGCCGCATCGGCAAGGGGCGCGTGATGGGTCCGACGACGCTGCGCACCCTGCTGGGCGATTATCCCAACACGCTGGCCCTGAAGCGGGGCGAGATCGCTTCGCCGCTGGTCGGTTTCGAGTTCGACCCGGTCAAGACCGCCAACCGGGCGTTCAAGCGCGTGGTGCGCGAAGGCGCCTTCGACGTGGCGGAGCTGGCGCTGGTGACCTTCCTGCAGGCCAAGGCCTACGGCAAGCCCCTGGTGTTGATGCCGGCCGTGGTGGGGGCGGGCCGCTACCAGCACCACTGCCTGGTCCACAACGTCGAGCGCGGCCGCCTGCGGGTGGCGGAGCTGGCCGGCAAGCGCATCGGGATCCGGGCCTACGCCCAGACCACGGTGGCCTGGGTGCGGGGCATCCTGGCCGACGACTACGGGGTGGACCTGAATGGAATACGTTGGGTGACGTTCGAGGACGGGCACCTGGCCGAGTTTCCGGATCCGCCGGGAGTGACGCGGGCCGAAGGCCGGAACATGGTGGAGATGCTGCTGGCGGGGGAACTGGATGCCGCCATCATCGGCACCGACCTGCCCGACGATCCTCGCCTGGCGCCGGTGCTGCCCGACCCCCATGCGGCCGCCGCTGCGTGGGGCGCCCGGCACGCCATGGTGCCCATCAACCATATGGTGGCCGTGGACCGGAAATTGTGCGAGACGCGTCCGGATGTGGTCCGCGAAGTCTACCGCCTGCTGCAGGAAAGCAAGGCCGCGGCCCGGCGGGACGCCGGCGCGCCGGATCTGACGCCGTTCGGTGTGGAACCCAACCGCCATGCGCTGGAGCTGATCATCCATTACGCCTACGACCAGAAGCTGATACCGCGGCGCTATGCCGTCGACGAGCTGTTCGACGACGTGACCCGCGTGCTGTGACCGGCGCCGGCCCGTAAAGACTATCGCGGCGGCGGGGACCGCCGCCCTCATTCCCAGGAGACAACATGAAATGGTTCGCAATCCTGGCCGCCTGCGTGGCGGCCGCCGTTCCCACGCTTCCCGCGCAGGCCCAGGTGGGCGGCCAGGTCTCGCGCATCGTCGTGCCGTTCGCGGCCGGCGGGGCCCGGGAACTGCTGGCACGCACCTTCTACCAGGAACTGGGCCAGCAGCTGGGCCAGACCATCATCATCGAAAGCCGGCCCGGCGCGGGCGGGGCCATCGGCACGTCCAACGTCGGGCGCGCCGACCCGGACGGGCGTACGCTGCTCATGGCCGCGTCCAGCCATTTCGTCACGGCGGAACTGGGCGCCAAGCCCCACTATGACCCGGTCAAGGATTTCACGCCGGTGGCCAACATCGGCACCCAGAGCTACGTGCTGATGATCAGCAGCGCGCTGCCGGCCAGGAACGTGGCCGAATTCATCGCTTATGCCAAAAAGCGCCCGGGCGAGCTGAACTACGGCTCGGCCGGCATCGGCAGCTCCACCCACCTGGCCATGGCCTATTTCCTGAGCACGGCCGGGCTGGACATGCTGCACATCCCCTACAAATCCACCCAGGAAGCGGCCAACGACGTGGCCGGCGGGCGGGCGCAGGCCGTGATCGTGCCCAATGCCGGCGTCGGCGCCTACTTGCAGGACCCACGGCTGCGCATCATCGGGGTGACGTCGCGCCACGCCTCGCCGCTGCTGCCCAACGTGCCGCCCATCGCCCAGGCGGGCCTGCCTTCCTACGTGTTCGAGTCCTGGTTCGGCCTGCTGGCGCCCGCCGCCACGCCCGCGCCGGTGGTCCAGCGCATCAACGCCGCGGTGGCGAAGGTGCTGGAGATGCCGGTCATCAAGGAGCGCCTGGCCACCCAGGGCGTGGCGCCGGACGCCATGGGCGTCGATGAATTTGCGAAACTGTTCGCCCAGGACAGGCAGTTGATGGCCCGCATTGTCAAGGAGGCCAGGCTGACCCGGGATTGATCCGGACCGCTACCGGCGGGGGGCGGGTGCCGGCCCCGGCCGGGCACCGATGTCCATGCGGACGGGGCGCGCGATTCAAGGTCCTCCCACGGTGCTAAACTGGCTGGCTTATCCCCTATCCCGGCTGGGATGCCAGGCCACGGCCCGGCCCCGGTTGCTTGCAAATATCGCGCATGGTTTCCTCTCTGCTCAAGAAAATTTTCGGCAGCCGCAATGACCGGCTGCTGAAGCAGTACGGCAAGTTGGTCGCTCGCATCAACGCGCTGGAGTCCCAGACCGCCGCACTCAGCGACGAGCAACTCGCGGCCCGTACGCAAGAGTTCAAGCAACGCTACCAGAACGGCGAATCGCTGGACGACCTGCTGCCCGAGGCCTTCGCCGTCGTGCGCGAAGGCGGCAAGCGGGTGCTGGGCATGCGCCACTTCGACGTCCAGCTGCTGGGCGGGATCGTGCTGCATACCGGCCGGATCGCCGAAATGCGCACGGGCGAAGGCAAGACGCTGGTGGCCACGCTGCCGGTCTACCTGAACGCGCTGGCCGGCAAGGGCGTGCACGTGGTCACCGTCAACGACTACCTGGCCCAGCGCGACGCCGGCTGGATGGGCCGGCTGTACCGCTTCCTGGGCCTGACGGTGGGCGTGGTCGTGTCCCAGCAGCCCAACGAGGAAAAGAAAGAGGCCTACCAGGCCGACATCACCTACGGCACCAACAACGAATTCGGCTTCGACTACCTGCGCGACAACATGGAATACCGCGTGGAGGACCGCCGCCAGCGCGCGCTGTTCTACGCGGTGGTCGACGAGGTCGACTCCATCCTGATCGACGAGGCGCGTACGCCGCTGATCATCTCGGGCCAGGCCGAAGACCATACCGAGATGTACATCCGGATGAACGCGGTGCCGCCGCTGCTGACCCGGATGGCGTCCGAGCCCAAGTCCAACGAGCCCGAGCCCGAGGGCGACTTCTGGGTGGACGAGAAAAGCCACCAGGTCTACCTGTCCGAGGCCGGCCACGAGAAGGCCGAGCAGATCCTGGAGCGCCAGGGCCTGCTGCCCGAGGGCGAGTCGCTGTACGAGCCGCGCCACATCAGCCTGATGCACCACCTGATGGCGGCGCTGCGGGCGCACAACCTGTTCTTCCGCGACCAGCACTACGTCGTGCAGAACAACGAAGTGGTCATCGTCGACGAGTTCACCGGCCGCCTGATGGTGGGCCGCCGCTGGTCCGACGGCCTGCACCAGGCGGTCGAGGCCAAGGAAGGCGTGAAGATCCAGAACGAGAACCAGACGCTGGCCTCGATCACCTTCCAGAACTACTTCCGGATGTACGAGAAGCTGGCCGGCATGACCGGCACGGCCGACACCGAAGCCTACGAGTTCCAGGAAATCTACCGCCTCGAGACCGTGATCATGCCGACCAACCGGCCCATGATCCGCGTCGACCAGAACGACCAGGTCTTCAAGACCGACCAGGAAAAGTACAACGCCATCCTGGAAGACATCCGGGACTGCCAGAAGCGCGGCCAGCCGGTGCTGGTGGGTACCACCAGCATCGAGAACTCCGAGCTGCTGTCGGCCATGCTGGTGAAGGCGGGCCTCAAGCACGAGGTGCTCAACGCCAAGCAGCACGCGCGCGAAGCCGAGATCGTGGCCGAGGCCGGCAAGCCCGGCCATATCACCATCGCCACCAACATGGCGGGCCGCGGCACCGACATCGTGCTCGGCGGCAGCGTCGACAAGCAGGTCGACCTGATCCGCGCCGACGACTCGCTGTCCGAGGCCGAGAAGGAAATCCGCATCGCCCGCGTGCGCGATGAATGGAAGCCGCTGAACGAGCAGGTCAAGGCCGCCGGCGGCCTGCGCATCATCGGCACCGAGCGCCACGAGTCGCGCCGTATCGACAATCAGCTGCGCGGCCGCGCCGGCCGCCAGGGCGATCCGGGTTCGTCGCGTTTCTACCTGTCGCTGGAAGACTCGCTGATGCGCATCTTCGCGGGCGACCGCGTGCGCGCCATCATGGAGCGCCTCAAGCTGCCCGAGGGCGAGCCCATCGAGGCCGGCATGGTCACCCGCTCCATCGAGTCGGCCCAGCGCAAGGTCGAGGCCCGCAACTTCGACATCCGCAAGCAGCTGCTGGAGTACGACGACGTCGCCAACGACCAGCGCAAGGTCATCTACACCCAGCGCAATGAGGTCCTGGAGGCCGAATCCATCGCCGACGTGGTCGCCGGCCTGCGCGAGGCCACCTTCACCGAGGTGTTCCGCGGCTACGTGCCGGAAGACTCCGTCGAGGAACAATGGGACGTGCCGGGCCTGCAGAAGACGCTCGAGCTCGAGTGGCAGGTCGAGCTGCCGCTGGCCGGCATGCTGGAAGCCGAGCCCAACCTGACCGACGACGACCTGCTCGAGCGCGTGCTGAAGGCCGCGGCCGATGCCTACGACGCCAAGGTGACCCTGGTGGGCACCGAGATGTGGGGCCAGTTCGAGCGCTCCATCCTGCTGCAGTCCATCGACACGCACTGGCGCGAACACCTGGCCATGCTGGACCACCTGCGCCAGGGCATCCATTTGCGCGGCTACGCCCAGAAGAACCCCAAGCAGGAATACAAGCGCGAAGCCTTCGAGCTGTTCTCCAACATGCTGGACCGCATCCGCAACGACGTCGTCAAGGTGCTGATGACCGTGCGCGTGCAGTCGGCCGAGCAGGTGGAACAGGTCGAGCAGGAGGCCGCCCAGCCGCACGTGCAGAACGTGCAGTACCACCATTCCGACTACGACGAAGCCCTGGCAGCCGCCAACGCCGCCGCGGGATCCGGACAGGAACCCGTGCGCAACGTACTGCCCAAGGTGGGCCGCAACGATCCCTGCCCCTGCGGCAGCGGCAAGAAGTACAAGCAGTGCCATGGGAAGCTGGCGTAGCCAGCTTCTAGGGAAGCCCACCCCCTATCCGCTTGCGCGGGCCCAGAATGGTGAGCCCCCAGCCGCTACGCGGCTATCACTGGCTGCCAGCGGTAGCAACCGTGCTTCTATCCAAGATAGTTTTCCCTAGACCCAGGAAACCGCGGATCTGGCTCCGCCAGTCCGCCGGTTTCGCCCCCTGGGGGGCGCGCGTAAGCGCGTAGGGGGGTTACACCACCTCGAACATCGCCTCGATCTCGACCACCACGCCGTGCGGCATGCTGCTCACGCCCACGGCCGTGCGCGTATGGGCGCCGGCTTCCCCGAATACCTCCACCATCAGGTCCGAGGCGCCGTTGACCACCTCGGCGATGCGGACGAAGTCGGGCGTGGCGGCAACGAAGCCGCGCAGGTTCACTACCGACACGATGTCGTCCAGGCCGTTGGGCAGGGCGGCGCGGGCCTGGGCCAATACGTTCAGCGCGCTGGCGCGCGCGGCCTGCTGGGCCTGGGCCAGGTCCAGGGTGTCGCCCACGCGGCCGACGTGGCGCAGTTCGCCGTTCACGCTGGGCAACTGGCCCGAGACGAACAGCAGGTTGCCCAGCTTGCGCGCCATGCGGATGCGCGCGGCGCGGGCCGCGGGCGCGGGCGGCAGGATGATGCCCAGGGCCGACAGGCGGGCGTCGATGGAACTTGGCATGGGTGGCTCCCGGTGATGGCGAAGGCCGCCATTGTCCCGTCCCGGCCCATGGGGCGGGCTGATTTTTCGCGCCGCGGCCATAACCATGCGGTTGGAACCGCGGGCGAAACTGGAATGCGGCAGCGGCCGGCGGCTCCGTATCATGGCCGTTTCGACAAGGAGCGCGCATGCTGTACATCATCTACCAGGAAGACCGGGACGACGGCGCGGCGGAGATCCGCAAGCGGGTCAAGCCCGCGCATCTGGAGTACCTGGCCAGGTTCGAATCCAGGCTGGTGCTGGGCGGCGCCATGCTGGCCGAGGACGGCGTGGGGCGCACCGGCAGCGTATTGATCCTGAACGTGGGCAGCCTGGCCGAGGCGGAGGCGTTCTCGCGCGACGAGCCGTTCCGCAAGGCCGGCCTGTTCAAGAGCGTGAAGATCTCGCGCATGCGGCGCGGACAATGGAACCCGGCGGCCGCGCCCGCCACCGCCGAGGGCAACTGACCGGCATCAGGCCGCGGGCGGGCGGTGGTAGAGCTCGCCGGCGGCCTGCTTGAGGCTGTCCACCATGCGCAGCGCGGCGGCCGACAGATTGTTGTGGGCGTGGGTGATGATGCCCACGGGCAGGGCGGGATAGCCGATGTCCACCGGCAGCTTGGCCAGGACACCCTGCTCGATGTCGGCCCGGACGATCTGCCACGGCAGCGCGGCCACGATGTCCCGCTGCAGCAGCAGGGCGCGTATCAGCGGGAACGACAGGGTCTCGACGATGCGGGCGGGCAGGTCCAGCCCCTCGCGGGCGAAGAACAGGTGGATGGGCGTGCGCGCCACGCTGCTCGCGTGCGGCATGACCCATTCCTGCGCAGCCAGGTCGGCTGGCGTGGGCGCGGCCTTGCCCGCCAGCGGGTTCTGGCGTCCCGCCACCAGCACGATGGGTTCGAAGTACAGGGGGATCTGCCGGATCTGCCCATGGCCGTCCTGCTCGGACATGCGGCCCACGACGATGTCGATCTCGCCGGCCTGCAGTCCGCTCAGCAGCCTTTCCTTGCTGCCGTCCACCACCGACACGCGCGTGGCGTCGCCGCCGGCGAAGAACAGCGACAGCGCGCGCGGCAGCAGCGTGGGCAGCGCCACCATGTAGCTGCCTATCGCCAGCTTGCCGGCCGAGCCCTGGCGCAGGGCGGTCAGTTCATCGGCCGCGCGCTTGAGCTCGGCGTGCAGCGAATGGGCATAGCGCAGCACGTGGCTGCCGAACACGGTGGGCACGACACCCTTGGCGGTGCGGTCCAGCAGCCGCTCGCCCAGCAGTGTCTCCAGTTCGTGGATGGTCTTGGATACCGCGGGCTGCGACATGTGCAGCGTTTCCGCCGCGCGCGACAGGGCGCCGCATTCGGCCACGGTCTTGAACATCAGCAGGTGGCGCAGCTTGACCTGGGTGGTCAGCACGCGCTCGATCGATCGCTCGGCTTCCATGTGAACCCCGATGGCGGGAAGAAGAGGACGGCCGGCCCATAACCATTTGGTTTGCCCGGCCGCCTGAATGCGAATGATCGCACGCTCGGGCCGCTGATAGAGTGGCCGCATCCCTGCCATGCCGGAGAAGCCGTTGAAGATCACCGCATTTTCCCTCGAACACCTGAGCCTGCCCGACGAAGATCCCAACTGGAAGTTCGCGGGCCAGGCCTATCCGACCAACGATGCCGTCGTCCTGACGCTGACGGCCGAGGACGGCACGCGAGGCTGGGGCTATGCCGCGGCCTTTCCGCACCTGGCCGCGACCGCGCTGGGGGTGGAGGGCGCCTTGCAGCGCATCTGTCCGGCGCTGGTCGGCCAGGACGCGATGGCGATCGAGGCCAATCTGGTGCGCGTACAGGCGGCGCTGGTGGGCAACAACCCCGCCAAGGCCGCCATCGATTGCGCGCTGCACGACCTGAAGGCGCGCCTCTTGGGCGTGCCGCTGTACGAGCTGCTGGGCGGCAAGACCACCGACCGTATCGCGATCTGCCGCATGCTGGGCCTGAAGACGCCGCCCGAGATGGCCGAGCGCGCACAGCGCCTGGTGGACCAGGGCTACCGCCACCTGAAGCTCAAGGTGGGCGGCTCCGTGCGCGAGGACATCGAGCGGTTGCGCGCCGTGCGGCGCCAGGTGGGCGACGCCGTGCGGCTGGTGGCCGACCCCAACCAGTCCTATCGCGCCAAGGATGCCGTCGTGTTCGCGCAGCGGGCCGTCGAGTTCGACGTGGACATCATCGAGCAGCCGGTGCGGGCCGACGACCTGGACGGCCTGCAGGAAGTCACGCGCGCCTCCAGCATCGCCATCGAGGCCGACGAGAGCGCCTACGACGCCTCGTCGACCTACCGCCTGGCCGCGAGCCGCTCGATCAACGCGGTCAGCCTCAAGGTGCCCAAGATGGGCGGGCTGCGGGCCGTGCAGACGGCCGCGCGCATCTGCGAGGTGGCGCACCTGGGGTGCCGGATGGGCGCCAACGTCGGCAGCCAGCTGCTGGCTGCCCATGCCCTGCACCTGGCCGTGGCGCTGCCCAACATCACCTATGCCTGCGAACTGGCCGAGTTCCAGAAGCTGCTGAACGATCCGTTCGAGGGCCTGAAGGTGGTGGACGGCCATCTCCATGTCCCGGAAGGCCCGGGCGTGGGCGTCGTCCGCCGCGCGTCCTGAGCGCGTCCGTCCGCACATTTTTCTTCAAGGAACGTCCATGGAATTCCCCATGCTTGCCCGTCGCCCCGTCCTGCGGTCCGCGTTGTTCCTGCTGGCCGCGACATTGGCCGGCAACGCCGCCGCCCAGCCCCTGCCGCGCCAGATCCGCATGGTCGTGCCGTTCTCGCCCGGCGGTCCGGCCGACCTGATCGCGCGCAAGCTCTCCGAGCGCCTGGGCCCGCAATTGGAAGCGACCGTGATCGTCGACAACCGTCCCGGCGCCAATGGCGCGATCGGCGTGCAGGCGGTGGCCAAGGCCGTGCCCGACGGCGGCACGCTGCTGTTCGCGACCTCGGGCATGCTGACCATCAGCCCCGTCTTGTACAAGGACCTGAACTACGATCCGCTGAAGGACCTCAGTCCGATCGGCCGGGTGGTGGCCAATGGCACCGCATTGCTGGTGGGCAAGCAGCTTCCGGCCAGCGACATGAAGGAATTCGTCGCCTACGCCCGCCAGTCCGCGAATCCCGTTCCCATCGGTTCGGCCGGAACGGGCAACATCACGCACCTGTACATGGAGCTGATGAAGGACGCCACGCGTGGCAACTTCGTCCACGTGCCCTACAAGGGCGTGGCTCCCGCGCTGACCGACGTCATGGGGGGCCAGATCGCCGGCGTGTTCGTCGACCTGCCGGCGGCGCTTCCGCTGCTCAAGGGGGGGAAGGTGAAGGCCCTGGGGTTGGTGGGCACGGAGCGCAGTCCATCGGCGCCCGAGATCCCCACCATTGCCGAGCAGGGCTATCCGGGGGTGGACGGCGTGAGCTGGTTCGGCGTGCTGGCGCCCGCCGGCATGGCCGCCGACAAGGTGCAGGCCATCCACGCGGGCATCGCGCGGGTGTTGGCCGATCCGGCCATGATCGAGAACCTGAAGGAGATCGGTTCGGTTCCCGCCTTGAACCAGCCCGCGCAGATGACCACGCTGATGCGCGACGAACAGACGCGCTGGGCGCGGCTGATCAAGGCGCGCAACATCCAGGTGGACTAGGGCCGAGGCCGGTGGCCCGCGCGGGCCACCCGGGACGCGGTCAGTTGCCGGCCGCGTTCTTGTCCGCGGCGCCGTGCTTGGCGCGGACCTTGGCCACGTGGTCGGTCAGCAGTTGCCTGGCCAGTTCGCCGTCGCGCGCCACGATGGCCGCCAGCATCTTGCGGTGCCGCTGCACCAGCCGCTTGCCCACCGCTGGTGTCGTGTATGGATTGACCGAGCGGTACAGCACGTACGAGATCGCCTTCATGATCGACGACAGGAACTGGTTGTGCGAGGCGTCGACGATGGACTGGTGGAAGGCCAGCGAGGCGGTGGTCAGTTTCTCCGGCGTGAAGTCCTCCGGCGAGGACACCAACTCCTCGACCCGCGCCAGGCACGCTTCCATCTTGGCGATGTCGTCGGCGTTCGCCAGCTTGGCCGCGAGTTCGGCGGCGCTGGCCTCGATGATGAGTTGAGCGTCGAAGACCTCGTCCGAACCGACGCCGATCAGCTTGAGCTGGATGGCCAGGGCTTCGACCACCGGCGCATCGTTGCCGTTGGCGATGCGGGTGCCGCCGCCGGCGCCCGTGCGCACGTCCACCACGCCGAGCGCTTGCAGCCGCCCCATGGCTTCGCGGATGGGCAGGCGGCTGACCTGGAACTGCTCGGCCAGATCGTTCTCGGAACCCAGGAAATCGCCGGGTTGCAGCTTGCCGTCCAGCACGGCTTCCTTGATCTGTTTTTCAACGCGCATGGCCGTGGATTCGGTGCGTCCGGCGCGCCATACTGGTAGATCGGCTCTGGTACGTGCCATTTTTTCTGTTCCACCGTTCATAAGTCGCAGACTGTATGAGCAATTATATCCGCTCTCATGACCTCGGGCCCCTGCCTCTTACCAGAAAACGAGCAAATGGCTTGGTGGTGGACGCTCCGACGATGACCTCGAACAGGCCGAACAGCCGCGGCGAGATGTACCTGACGGTGTCGTTCACGCGGACCACGCCCACCGCCATGCCGCGCCCTATGCCACCGCTCTGCACGCCGAAGCCGCTGGAGACCCAATCCGACCCGGTCGACGTGTTTGGCCTGCCGTTGGGATCGATGTTGCCGCCGTTGTCCATGTTGAAGCCGCCTTCGATGACGAAGTGCGCGCTCTAGCCGTTGCCCAGCGCTTCCGTACCCCGGAAGCCAAGGCGTGAGCCCGCGTCGTACAGGCGGCGCACGCGCGGGCGCTTGCCGTTACGGCGATGATCCGGTCTAATTACGCATACTGTATAAGTAAAAGAGGGGGTGTCAACGAAGAAAAACCCGGCCATGCCGGGTTGTCCTGGCTTACGCGCGGAGCTAGTGCGCCTGCACGTCCTCGTCGCGCAGGCCCATCGCTGCGCGGTAGGCGGCCTTGACCTCGTCCGGCTGTCCGGCCTGGAACGGATAGTCGGCCAGGTGCTTGCCCAGTATGGGATGCGCCAGCAGTTGTTCACGGGTCAGGCCCTCGGTGAACAGATGGCGTCCGGCTATGGGCAGCTCGACGCATTCGTTCACGGCCGGGTCGCGGATCAGCCCGCTGGGATCGCGTCCATCCGCCACGGCGTCCATGTCCTCGCCGAAGCGCTTGCGCAGCATGGCGATGCCGCGGTCGCTGGAGGCCAGGTTTTCCTTGGTGCGATCGGCGATGGTGCCTTGCCCGACCCAGGCCACGAAATCCTGGTTCATGACGTGGCTGGAGATCCAGCGGCCGGTGTCGGGATCCACCACGGGGCCGTGCCAGGCCGGGATGGGCCCTTGTTCATAGGGCTCCTGTTCCTTGGGAACGCGCGAGAAGGCCCAGGCGATGCTGAGCGTGTTCTCGTCGTCGATGGGGATCCGCCATTCGATGTGGTCGCCCAGGCAGAACGCCTGTGGCCACAGGCAGACGCGGCCGACGGTCCACAGGGGATGGCGCTCGCTGGTGTCTTCGCGCAGCCGCTTGTAGATGATGCCGTAGTCGAATTCCTCGAAATCCACCTTGATGTGCGTGGGCGCGTAAGGGCCGGTCTCGCCCTTGAGGCGAATGCTCCAGTTCGAGTGCATCCATTCGAAGTGCACGGGGTCGATGGAGTTCTCCTGGCACTGCAGCCAGTTGCAGGGAATCTCGGAGATGACGATCTGGGCGAAGCCGTTCTTCCAGGTGAAGGGTTCCCAGTTGGGAACCAGCGGCGCGGGCGGCGGGCCGAGATAGGCCCACAGCATGCCGGCCTTCTGTTCCACCGGATAGGCGGTGATGCGCAGGCGTTCCTTCATGCGGGCATGGGGCGCCGCGATGTCCTCGTAGGGTTGCTCGGTACAGCGGCCGTCGCGGTCGAACAGCCAGCCGTGGTAGTTGCAGCGAAGGCCCGATTGCTCGACGAAGCCATAGGACAGGTCCGCCCGCCGGTGGGCGCAGCGCCGGTCGATCAGGCCGAAGTTGCCGCCCAGGTCCTTGTACAGCACGAGATCTTCGCCCAGCAGCCGGACGGGCTTGGTCTCCATCTTGTCGAATTCGCTGACCGCCGCGATCGGGTGCCAATAGCGCCGTAGCAGTTCCCCCATGGGGGTGCCGGGCCCCACCCGAGTCAATTGACGGTTCTTCGCTTCGCTAAGCATGTGTCGTCTCCCTCGGCATCCGGCGACAACCATGCGGGTCTGCCTGCAAGTCGTTCATTGTTGGTGAATTAAGTCTGCTATTTAACATACAGTATGCGTGTTTGGGTGTTCGTGTCAAGACAAAGCGAAGGCCTTCCAGGACGGCAAGCGCGGTTCGCGCAATGGCGAGATCCATTGGGCGCAGGAGATGCTCGACCAGGGCGGCATGATGCGCGAGTTGGTCAAGTGGGACTCTATGCGCGCTACGTGGAAGGGGGCGACATCCACCGGGTGGCCGCCTTCATGAAGGCTCAGTGGCGCGGCGGCGTGAGCTGGCGATGCCTCGCGCGCGGTCCGGGAGGCGGTGGGAACGCTGCCGGTGCTGGCCGACGAAGTCCGGACCACGCTGGCGCAGATCGGCTGCCGCCGTTTCGCCGACATGTCGCCCGCGTTCATCCATCGCGGCGCGCCCGGACAGGGCGAGCCGGCCCGGGTGTCCGCGGCCCGCGCGGCCTGACGGGTGTCCCACCGTGCCGCGGGTTATTCCGGGCTGATGCCTTCGGTCTTGATGACCTGTTTCCAGCGGTCGAATTCGGCGCGGGTGAGCCGGCCCAGGTCCTCGGGCGAGCCCAGCACCACGTTGAAGCCCGTATCGGCCAGCGCGGTGCGCATGGCCGGCGCGTCGAAGATGGCCTTCAGCTCGCGGTTGAGCCGCGCCACCACAGGCTCCGGGGTTCCCGCCGGCGCGTACAGCCCGACCCAGACCGCCAGCCGATAGCCGGGATAGCCCAGTTCCTCCAGGGTGGGCACGTCGGCCATCAGGGGCGAGCGCGCCGCGCCCGTCTGGGCGATGGCCTTGAGCTTGCCCGAGGCCACCAGCGGCCGCGCCGCCTCGATCGGGGCGATCATCATGGTCACGCTGCCCTGGACCACGTCCATGATCGCGCTGTTCAGGCCGCCGGCGGGTATGTGGCGCATCTTCACCCCCACCATGTTCTGCAGCACGGTCGTGTACAGGTGGGCGGTGGAGGCGATGCCCGGCGAGGCATAGGACGCATCGTCGGGGCGGGCCTTGAGCAGGGCCACCAGTTCCTTGAAGTTGCCGGCTGGTGTGTTCGCGCCGGTGATGACGACCTGGGCGCTTTCGGCGATCTGGCCCACGGGCACGAAGCTCTTGACCGGATCGTAGGGCGTGGGGCGAAAGGCGGGCGTGATGACCAGCGTGGTGGGGCCGACCATGAGCGTATGGCCGTCCGGCGCGGCACCGGCGGCGTAGGCCGTGCCGATGATGCCGCTGGCGCCCGACCGGTTCTCGACATAGGTGTTCTGGCCCAGTCGTTGCGACAGTTGTTCGGCCGCGCGCCGGGCGATGGCGTCCGCGCTGGTGCCCGGACTGTAGGGAACGACGATCTTGACCGCGCGGCGGGGGTAGGGCGACGAGGCGGCCGGGTCGGGCTGCGCCTGGACGCCGGTGCAACAGACGAGCAGCCCGACCGCAAGCGGCAGTCCGGCTGAGAACGGGAACGCGTGAACCATGGCTGTCTCCATGCTGGGGTGGGCCGGCTTTCTACGTGCCGGACTCTATCTATAATATATAATATATATGAAATTAGACAAGAGAAAAGCATGAGCGCACGCGGCTCCGCCCGCCGTCCCGGGTCAGGACAGCGGGCGGAGCAGGACTCGAGGGGGAGGGGCGTCAGTCCGCGCGCGAGGCGGTGTCCGCTTCCTGGGACAGCGTCCTGGCGCGCTGGTAGGCCAACCGTTCCCGCATCAGCCTGGCCGCTTCCACGCCGTCGGCGGACTCGATGGCCTCGAGCAGCAGTTTGTGGTGGCGCACGATGCGGACCGCCGATGCCGAAGTGAGGTTGGGGCGCAGCACCGGTTCGAGCACGAAACTCAGCGCGTGGAACTGCGCAAGCAGGATGCGGCTGTGGGACGCGCGCACGATGGCTTCGTGAAAGCGCATGGATGCATCGGCGAAGCGGTCGAGCTCGCCTTTCAGCGAGGACAGCTCGGCCAACACGCCGCGCAGATGCTCCAGGTCGGCCTCGTCGCGCCGTTCCGCCGCCAGCCTGGCGGCCATTTCCTCGATCGCCATCTGCGCGTCGAACACTTCGCCCGAGGTGATGCCGATGAGCTTGAGGTGGATGGCCAGCGCGTCGGCCAGCCGGTCCGGGTTGCCTTGGGCGACCCAGACGCCGCCGCGGGCGCCCATGCGGATCTCGACGATGCCCAGCCCTTCCAGCGTGCGCAGGGCGTCGCGCGCCGCCATGCGGCTGACGCCGAACTGCTCGGACAGCGCGGCTTCGCTGCCCAGGAACTGTCCGGCGACGATTTCCCGGTTCAGGACCGCCGCCCGTATCTGCGCCACGATGCCGCCCGACAGCGTGGCGTTGGGGACGGCTGCCCACGAGGGGGGCGAAGAAAGAGGCTTGCTGACCAATCCTGATCCTTTGAGGGCAAAGCGTGACGGCGGTGGACCGCATTATAGGGCGCCGTGCCTTGCCTGGTGTAAGTATGATATATAATATATATAGGCATGGAGCCTCGCGCTCTTCCTTTCTATCCTTAGACACTGGCTGATCATGCTGAACCAAGAAAAGAACGAGTTGCTGACCCGCGTGGGGCGGGGCACGCCGATGGGGGAACTGCTGCGGCGATACTGGATGCCGGTCGCGGGCGTCACGGAGTTCGACAGCCGCGCAACCAAGGCCGTGCGCTTGTTCGGCGAAGACCTGGTGCTTTATCGCGACCTGGAAGGCAGATGGGGGCTGGTCGATCGCCATTGCCCGCACCGCCGGGCGGACCTGGCCTACGGTTTCCCGGAGTCCGAGGGCCTGCGCTGCAACTATCACGGCTGGCGCTTCGGCGCGGACGGCGCATGCCTGGAGCAACCCTACGAGGACGTTGCCCATCCCGAGGCGCGCATGAAGGACCGCATCCGGATCACGGCCTATCCCGTCCAGGAAAAGGCCGGCCTGCTGTGGGCCTACATGGGACCGGCCCCGGCGCCGCTCCTGCCCGACTGGGAGGCCTTTTCGTGGCCCAACGGCTTTCGCCAGATCGTGCTGTCGGAAATCCCCTGCAACTGGTTCCAGTGCCAGGAGAACTCCATCGATCCGGTGCACTTCGAGTGGATGCACAACAACTGGAGCCTGCGCCAGCAGGGGGTGCTGCAACCCTATTCGCCCGTGCACAAGGAGGTCGGCTTCGACGAGTTCGAGCATGGCTTCCTGTACCGGCGGGTCCGGGGCAACGGCAGGAAAGAGGACCCGCTGTGGGCGGTCGGGCGCGTCTGCCTGTGGCCCAACGCGGTGTTCCTGGGGGACCACTTCGAGTGGCGCGTGCCCATCGACGACGAGAACACGCTGAGCGTGTGCTGGTCCTACACCCGCGTTCCCCGGGAAAGCGAACCGTATGTGCAGCCCTCCATTCCCACCTGGCACGGCCCCATCCGCGACGAGCGCGGCGACTGGATCTCGTCGCACGTGATGAACCAGGACTTCGTGGCATGGGTGGGGCAGGGGCGGATCGCGGACCGCAGCCTGGAGAACCTGAGCGCCAGCGACCGGGGCATCACCATGATCCGCAAGAAGTTCTTCGAGGAACTGGATGCCGTGGCGGCAGGCGCGGACCCCAAGGGCGTGATGCGCGATCCGGACAGGAATCACCGGGTGGAACTGCCCCTTGCCTTTCGCGAGATCCTGACCGGCGGACTGCCGCTGGCGGAACTGAAGGCCCATCCGGTGTTCGGCCGGCACCTGCACGACTATGTCTTCCAGGCCGGACAGCCCGAACCGGTGGCGCGGGCGTATCGCCAGGCCATGGGACTGGAGGATGACGGGGGCCACTGAGTCCCTCCGCGCCGCAAGGGCCGGGACTGGTCCAAATGCGGCGGATATGTATAATACTGTATGAGTGTTATAGCGAGGTTGGAGGAGACCCACCCATGATCATCGATTGCCATGCCCACGTAAGCGCGCCCACGGAACTGTGGGCCTACAAGGCGAGCCTGCTCGCCAGCCGCGGCAGCCACGGCCGCGGCAAGGTGAAAGTCACGGACGACGAGATCCGGGCCGCCGCCAACAAGGCCGAGACCTGGCCGATGGGGCACCTGGACTACCTGAAGAAACACGGCACGGACCTGCAGCTGGTGTCGCCCCGTCCTTTCCAGCTGATGCAGTCCGAGCGTCCGGCGCGGATCATCGACTGGTTCACCGAGGAGTGCAACAACATCATCTACCGGCAGACCCAGCTTTTTCCGGAGACCTTCGCCGGCGTGGCGGGCCTGCCCCAGGTGGCGGGCGAGCCGATCGAGCGGGTGCTGCCCGAACTGGAGCGCTGCATCCGAGAACTGGGTTTCGGCGGCTGTCTGTTGAACCCCGATCCGTTCGAGAACGGTTCGGAAGAAGCGCCGCCGCTGGGCGACCGCTACTGGTATCCGCTGTACGAGAAGCTGTGCGAACTGGACGTGCCGGCGCACATCCACGGCACGGGATCGCGTTCCGAGCGCGTGCCCTATTCGCTGCACTTCATCAACGAAGAGACGGTGGCGGTATTCGGCCTGCTGAACTCCAACGTCTACAAGGATTTCCCCGACCTGAAGGTGGTGGTCAGCCACGGCGGCGGCGCCATCCCCTACCAGCTGGGCCGCTTCCAGGCGCCCTCGCTGCGGCGGCCCGAGGGCGACCGCTTCACCGATCGCCTGGAAAAGCTCTACTTCGACACGGTGCTGTATACCGAGGAAGCGCTGCGCCTGCTGATCAAGACGGTGGGCGTGGACCGCTGCCTGTTCGGCACGGAGTGCCCCGGCGTGGGGTCGTCGGTCGATCCGGCCACGGGCCGCTCGATGGACGACGTCAAGCCGCTGATCGAGGGCTTCGACTGGCTGAGCGCGGCCGACAAGAAGAAGATCTTCGAGGACAACGCCCGCAAGGTCTTCAAGCTGCGGCAGTAGGAACCAGGACGGGGCGCCGCCGGCGCGCCCCGTGCCCGAAGGGACGGACATGAGCACGACCGCCAATGCGCCCGCGCTGCGCACCCCCGTATCGCTGCTGACGGGCTTCCTGGGCAGCGGCAAGACCACGCTGCTGGGCCGCCTGATCCGCCATCCGGGCATGGCCGACACTGCGGTCATCATCAACGAGTTCGGCGAGATCGGCCTGGACCATCATCTGGTCGAGGCGGTCAGCGGCGAGGCCGTGCTGCTGGCCAGCGGCTGTGTCTGCTGCACGATACGCGACGACCTGACCGCCACGCTGCGCGAGCTGCACGACAAGCGCGAGCGGGGCGAGATCCCGGCCTTTCGCCGGGTCGTGATCGAGACCACCGGGCTGGCCGATCCCGCGCCCATCATTCATTCGCTGCTCAGGCACGCCGATGTCCGCCAGCTGTATGCGCTGGACAGCGTCATCTCGACCATCGATGCCGTCAACGCGGAGGCCCAGCTCGACCGCCAGCCCGAATCCGTGAAGCAGGCGGCGGTGGCGGACCGCCTGGTACTGACCAAGACCGACCTGGTGGACGAGGCGCGGACCGAGGCCCTGCTGGGGCGGTTGGCGCGCCTGAATCCCGGGGCCGACGTGGTGCGCGCCGACCGTGGCGAGGTGGACCCGGCGCGCCTGTTCGAAGTGGGCGCGCTGCCTCGGCACCGCGCGGCCGATACCGGCGATGAACCGGAACCGGACGGGTACCTGGCCGGTGTCATGCGTCACGTCTGCGGCCCGGATTGCGAGCATGCGGGCAGGGCGGGCCGGCACGACGCCGGCATACGCACGCACGCCTTCCGTTTCCAGCAGCCCCTGGACTGGGAACGCGTCAGCGCCTGGCTGGGCGGGCTGGCCTATTTCCATGGCGATGCCCTGTTGCGGATGAAGGGCCTGTTGAACCTCAGGGGCGAAAGCGCGCCGGTCGCCGTGCACGCGGTACAGCATCTGTTCCACGATCCCGTCACGCTCGCGCGGTGGCCTGACCAGGATCGCGATTCCCGCCTGGTGTTCATCACCAAGGGCCTGGACCGGGAGGTGATCGCCGATGCGCTCGCCCTGGCCATGGCCGAGGACTGACCATGACAACGAATCGAACGCACGCCGTGATCCAAGGAGACGGAAATGGCTGAGGTAGTGTGCGCGCTGGCGTGCTCGCACGGCCCCTTGCTGGCGACGCCGCCGGACATGTGGGACCTGCGCGCGGGCGCCGATCGCGAGAACAAGCGGCATTGGTACCGCGGCAGGCAGATGGACTACGCCACGCTGCTGGCGGAACGGCAGCCGGGCTTCCACGACGAGGCCAGCCTGCCGCAGCGGCAACTGCGCCACGACGCCTGCCAGCGGGCGCTGGACGAGATGGCGCGGCGGTTCCGCGCCGCGCGGCCGGACGTGGCCATCATCCTGGGCAACGACCAGCGCGAGGTCTTCCGCGAGGACCTGACCGCCGGCTTTACCGTCTATGCCGGCGACGAGATTCCCAACACCCCCTTGTCCGAAGAGCAGGTCCGGCGCCTGCCGCCCGGCGTCGCGGTGGCCGAGGAAGGCCACTGCCCGCCAGGGGGCGCGATCTATCCGGGCGACAGGCGGACCGCCGAGAGCCTGGTGCAGGCCTTGGTGGCCGAGTCCTTCGACGTGGCGGTGTCGTACCGGCTGCCCGGCGGCGCGGATCGCCAGCACGGCATTCCCCACGCTTTCGGCTTCATCTACCGCCGCATCATGGAAGATGCGCCGCCGCCGTCAGTGCCCGTCTTCACCAACGTGGGCGTGCCGCCCAACCGGCCGCTCACGCGGCGCTGCCTGCAGATGGGGCATGCGCTGGCCAAGGGCATCGCGGCGCTGCCGTCCGATCTGCGGGTGGCCATCGTGGCCTCGGGCGGCTTCACCCATTTCGTCGTGGACGAAGAACTGGACCGCCGGATCCTGGACGCCATGCGCAGGGGCGACGAGGCGGCGCTGGCCGCCGTGCCCGAGTCGCATTTCGAGGGCAATACCTGCGAGATCAAGAGCTGGTATCCGCTGGTGGCGGCCATGAACGACCTGGGCCGCAGGATGGAAGTGATCGACTACGTGCCGTGCTACCGGACCGAGGCCGGGACGGGCAGCGGCATGGCCTTCGCGTCGTGGCAATGACGCGGCGCAAGAACCGAGGGAATGCAAGACATGGATAGCAAGGACATCGTGCGGCGCATGCAGCGCATCGACAGCTGCGCCTTTTCGGATGCGCTGGACAAGCTGGGCTTGAAAGGGACGGTGACGGGCCTGCCCAGGCGCGCCGCGAGCCGCCGCATTGCCGGGCGGGTGGTGACGCTCAAGCTGGTCGAGGCGTCGCAGGCGCCCCGCCACGACGGGCCGCCCCGGCACCTGGGCACCACCGCCATCGAAGCGGCCGAGCCCGGGGATATCGTCGTCGTCGAACAGCGCACGGGCGTGGACGCGGGATCGTGGGGCGGCATCCTGTCGCTGGGCGCGAAGCTGCGCGGCCTGGCGGGCGTGATCGCCGACGGTCCGGTACGCGATGCGGACGAGGCGAACGAGTACGACTTCCCCATCTATGCGCGCGCCACCACCGCGTTCACCGCGCGCGGCCGCGTGGCCGAGGCGGGTACCAACGTACCCGTGCGGATCGGCGACGTGACCGTCCAGGCCGGTGACTACGCGGTCGCCGACAGCAGTGGCGCGGTGTTCATACCCGCCGAGCAGGCCGAGGCCGTGCTGCGCGTGGCCGAGGAGATCGCCGCGCGCGAGGCCGCCATGGCGCGCGCGCTGATGGCCGGCCAGCGCATCACCGACGTGATGGGCGCCAACTACGAGAACATGCTGGCCCGCTGAAACGGGGCGGCGCAACGACGAACGACCGGAGACGACATGGACAAGAACGTAGAACGCATCGCCAGGCTGGATACCGCCACGCTGAGCGATGCGCTGGACCGGCTGGGCATCCAGGGCCAGTGCCACGGCATCAAGCCCCGCACCGCCGGTTTCCGCCTGGCGGGACGCGCCTTCACCATCCTGTATGGCCCCGCTTCCACGCCGCCGCGCACGGTGGGCGATTTCATCGACGACGTGCCCGACGGCCACGTCGTCGTGCTGGACAATGGCGGACGGGTGGATTGCACCGTGTGGGGCGACATCATGACCGAGATCGCCCACCGCCGGAAGCTGGGCGGCACCGTGATCGACGGCATCTGCCGCGACGTGTCGCTGTGCATGGACCTGGGCTACCCGGTCTTCAGCCGCGACCACTGGATGCGCACCGGCAAGGACCGCGTGCAGGTCGAGGCCACCAACGTGCCGGTCAATATCGGCAACGCCCGTGTCGCGCCGGGCGACCTGCTGCGCGGCGACGCCGACGGGCTGGTCGCGGTGCCGCAGGCGCACGAGGAAGCCGTGCTGGCGGCGGCCGAGGAGATCGCGATGGTCGAAGACCGCATCCGCGAGGCGGTGCGGGGCGGCATGCGCCTGGACGAGGCGCGGCGCGAGTTCGGCTATCACACCCTGCAAACGAGGAAGAAATGAGCCAGAGCCGTTTCCCGTTCATGTCGCTGCCCACCGTCACGGTGGATATCGAGCGGCCCAGCCCGGCCCAGCTGGAGCAGGCCGCGGCGCTGCCCAGTTCGACGCTGCACGAGGCGGCCGGCAAGATCGGCGCGCTGCCGTCGGCGATCAAGCCGGTGCATCCCTCGTTCCGCATCTGCGGTGCCGCCGTGACGGTACAGTCGCCGCCGGCCGACAACCTGTGGCTGCATCGCGCCATCGTCGCCGCGCAGCCGGGCGACGTGCTGGTGGTGCACGTCGGCGGCCACTACGAGGCGGGCTATTGGGGCGAGGTCATGTCGCAGGCGGCTCGCGCCCGCGGCCTGGCGGGGCTGGTCATCGACGGCTGCGTGCGCGACGGCGCCATCCTGGAGCGCTTCGGCTTTCCCGTTTTCGCGCGCGGCCTGTGCATACGGGGCACGGGCAAGGACTTCGATGCGCGCGGCTGGATCAACGCGCCGACGCTGTTCGGCGACGTCACCGTGCAGCCGGGCGACCTGATCGTGGGCGATACCGACGGCGTGGTCGCCATTCCCCGCGCCCGCATCGACGAGGTCCTGGCCAAGGCCCGCCAGCGCGAGGAGGATGAGGCCCGCATCATCGAGCGCCTGGCGGCAGGTGAAAACTCCCTGGACATCTATAACTGGAACCGGTGACCGGCTATAGGAGGAACAGCGTCGCCAGGCCCAGGAAGATGAAGAACCCCATGGTGTCGGTCGCGAAGGTCAGCAGGACCGAGGAGCCGATGGCCGGGTCCTTGCCGAAGCGGCTGCGGGTCAGGGGGACCAGCATGCCTATGCAGGCGCCGACCAGCAGGTTCAGGACCATGGCGGCCATCATGACGAGGCCGAGCGAGTAGCGGCCGGAGATCGCCCAGGCGAACAGGGCGGCGACCGCGCCGCCGCCCAGGCCCACCACCAGCGCGATTTCCAGCTCGCGGCGCACCAGCTTGCCGACGTTGGCCGAGTTGATGCGGCCCACGGCCAGAGCCCGGATGATCAGGGTCATGGTCTGGTTGCCGGAGTTGCCGCCTATGCCGGCGACGATGGACATCAGGAAGGCCAGGATGACGATGTGGCCCACGGTGTCCTCGAAGCGCGAGGCGACGAAGGCGGCGGTCGAGGCGGTGCACAGGTTGACCAGCAGCCAGGGCGCGCGGTTGCGGATGGCCTGCGGGATGGGGGCGAAGATGTCTTCTTCCTGCAGGCCGGCCTTGGACAGCGCCTGCTCGTCCGAGGCCTCGCGGATCACGTCCACCACCTCGTTCACGGTCACGCGCCCGATCAGGCGGCCCACGGCGTCCACCACCGGCGCCGACACCAGGTCGTAGCGCTCGAACGCGGCGGCGGCCTCGTCGGCCTCGTCCAGCGGCGCCAGGGTCAGGATCTCGGTTTCCATCACGTCGGCCACCTGCGTATCGGGGTCGCTGACGATGAGGCGGTTGATGGCCAGGCTGCCCATCAGCTTGTCGTGCCGGTCGACCACGAAGATCTGGTCGGTGTGGTCGGGCAGTTCCTGCAGGCGCCGCAGGTAGCGCAGCACCACTTCCAGCGTGACGTCGTTGCGCACGCGGACCATCTCGAAGTCCATGATGGCCCCGACCGAATCCTCGGGGTAGCTCATGACCTCGGTCAGGCGGGCGCGCTCCTCGTCGGTCAGGCCCTTCTGGACCTCGGCCACCACCTCGGGCGGCAGGTCGGGGGCCAGGTCGGCCAGCTCGTCGGCCTCGAGGTTCTCGGTCGCGGCGACCAGTTCCTCCTGGTCCATGGTCGAGATGAGCGACTCGCGGACCCAGTCGGCGACCTCCAGCAGGATCTCGCCGGCCCGCTCGGGACGGACCAGTTGCCAGACCGCCTGCCGGTCTTCCTTGGGCAGGGATTCGAGGATGAAGGCGATATCGGCCGGATGCAGGTCCTCGAGCAGCGCGCCGAGTTCGGCGTCATGCTGGCGATGGACCAGGGCCTCGACCAGCGGGGCGCGGGTATCGCCGGCTTCCTGCCGGTGGACCAGTTCTTCGACCAGGTGCTGGCGTCGCAGCAGTTCCTGGACATGCTCCAGGGCTTCCTGGGCATCTTCGGGCTCGAGCCGGTTGCGCTCGAGCGATTTGAGTTGGGTTGCTTGTTCGACCATCGCGCGGGAAAACACAAGACGGCCCCGCACGGGCCTTGGGTCTGGCGCCTGACGCGGGCGGACTCAGATGGGGCTCGAACGGAGGCCGGGGAACAAAAGGCCGGCTGGTAGTAAGGGTCTAGGTCGTGGCTGTGAGGCCATACCGGAAAAGCAGCACGCATGCACTGCGAAGTTGACGACGCCGCAATTGTACGCGCGCCACATGACATTCGGCCGCATTGCCCCGCCGGTTGGCGAGTTTGGTTGCAATTGAGTCACGGAATGGCCGCGCCTGGCATCCAGCGCAGCAGGCGGTCGGTGCGCGAGGCGAGGTAGGCCGAGCCCCGGTTCTTGTCGTAGAACCGGGGCCGGGGCAGCATGGAGGCCAGCCGCGCGGCCTGGTAGGACGACAGGTTGGCGGCCGAGGTATTGAAATAGTGGCGGGCCGCTGCCTCGGCGCCGAAGACGCCTTCGCCCCATTCGGCGATGTTCAGGTACAGCTCCAGGATGCGCTGCTTGGTCATGACCAGCTCGATCATGTAGGTGATGACCACTTCCTGGCCCTTGCGCAGGTAGTTGCGGGAGTTAGACAGGAACAGGTTCTTGGCGACCTGCTGGGTGATGGTGGAGCCGCCGCGCATGGGCCGCGAAGGCGGCTTGCGGCCGCGAGCCATCGCGCGTTCGGTCGCTTCGGCCAGTTGGCGGTTGTGGTCGTAGGCCTTTTCGACGGCGTTCCAGTCTATGCCGCCATGTTCCAGGAAATTGGCGTCTTCGGCGGCCACGGCGGCGCGCTTGAGGTTGTTGCTGATGCGGCCGTAGTCCACCCACTGGTAGTTCAGGCGCCGGTGGGGATCGCGCTCCTGCAGCCGCGCGAGTTCGCTGCGCATGATCGAGGTCGAGCCCGGCGGCATGTAGGCATACCAGAGCACCCAGCCGAACAGCCAGACCTGGTACAGCAGCACCAGCGCCACCGCGGCCAGTACCAGGCGCATGGCCATGCCCGCGACGCGGGCGGCAAGCGAGCGGCGGCGGACGGGGCGCGCGGGGCGGCGGGGAGGCATGTCAGGCGGAAAGCAGCTTGCGCAGGGCGGCCAGCACCGGCGCCGGATCGGGCCGCACGCCGCGCCAGATGTGGAAGCTCTCGGCCGCCTGGCCGACCAGCATGCCCAGGCCGTCGGCGGTGGCCGAGGCGCCGTCGGCCATGGCCTGGCGCAGGAAGGCGGTGGGGCGGGCGGCGTACATCAGGTCGTAGGCCATCGCGCCCGCGGCGTAGGCGCCAGCCGGCAGAGGGGGGGCTTCATCGTCCAGGCTGCTGGCGGTGGCGTTGATCACGAGGTCCCAGCCGCCCCCGGCCCGCAGGTCGGCATAGCCGCTGCCGCGCAGCATGGCCTGTCCGGCCGGGAACGCTGCAGCCAGTTCTTCGGCGCGGGCCGCCGTGCGGTTGGCGATGTCTATCCGGGCGCAGCCGGCCTCGATCAGCGGCAGCAGGATGCCGCGCGCGGCGCCGCCGGCCCCGGCCAGCAGCACGCGCGCACCGGCCAGGCGGGTGCCCAGCCGGCGCAGGTCGGCGATCAGGCCGACGCCGTCGGTATTGCAGCCGTGCAGCCGTCCGTCCGCCATCCACAGCGTGTTGACCGCCCCGGCCGCCGTGGCGCGGGGGCTCAGGTGGGCGCGCGCCAGCTCGAAGGCCTGCAGCTTGAAGGGGACGGTCACGTTCAGGCCGCCGCCGCCAGCCGCGAAGAACGCGGCCACCTGGGCGGGAAAGTCGTCGATGGGCGCGCAGATGGCCTCGTAGGTGAGGTCCTGGCCGGTCTGCTCGGCGAACCGCGCGTGTATCCAGGGCGATTTGCTATGGGCGACGGGATTGCCGATGACGGCGTAGCGGGTGGGAGCGGAGGACATCAGCCGGGTTTCGCGAGTAGCTTGTCGTTGGTGAAGTACCAGGTGCGCGTGATGGCCAGCACGTCGGTGTCGCGCGCGATCTGGGGCGGGAACGGGGCGAACGGCGTGGCCAGCGCGACGATGCGCCTGGCCGCATCGTTGAGTATTTTATGTTCCGACGGCTTGTCGATGTCCATGCGTTCGACGGTGCCGTCGCTGCGTATATATACCGTCATGCGCAGGGAGCCGTATACCTTGCCGCGGGCCGCCGCCGGGTAGTTCTGGTTGCCCAGCGTCTCGACCCGCTGCCGCCACTGCTCGACATACACCGCGAAGCGGTATTCCGAGGTGGACGGGGCGAAGAAGTGCCGGCGCGGGCGCTTGTTGTAGTCGTCGACGCGCTGGGAGATCTCGGCGAATTGGCGGGCGAGCTGTTCGGCCCGTACCTGGGTGGGGTTGCGTTCGGGGGCGGGCGCGCCTAGCGGACCGGGAGGCGTGGGCGCCTGGCCGTGGTCGCGCGACAGCGAGGCGGCCAGGCGGCGCTGCTCGGCTTCCAGCGCGGCCTGGCGCTGCTGCAGTTCGGCCAGCAGCTTGCCGTCGCGGCTGGCGGCCGAGTGCGGCACCGGCGCCTTGGCATGCCCGGCGGCGGCATCGCCGCCGCCATCGCTGGCGACCTGCGCCCGCAATTGGGCCTGGGCCGGGGCGTGGCCGGTGCCAGCGTTGA
Source organism: Pigmentiphaga daeguensis (assembly GCF_039523035.1). Classification (NCBI taxonomy): domain Bacteria; kingdom Pseudomonadati; phylum Pseudomonadota; class Betaproteobacteria; order Burkholderiales; family Alcaligenaceae; genus Pigmentiphaga; species Pigmentiphaga daeguensis. The sequence continues at coordinate 58,999 of NZ_BAAAEN010000009.1, forward strand.
GCAGCACCACTTCCAGCCCGTCGTCGCGTTCGGGGCGCGTGGGCCCGGGCGCGGTGAAGTGCAGGGCGAACAGGATGAGGTGGGCGAACAGCGAGATCGCCAGCGCACTCATCAGGTAGCGCCGGTCGGGCCGGGTGGTCCAGTCCTCGGCCAGTTGACCGAGGACGCGCGCGCCGGCGCGCCGGAGCCGGCGCGCCGGCGGATCCTGCGTGGAAGAAGGCCGGGGGCCGGAGGCCGCGGGCTTGCCGTCAGGGGGAAGGGGGGGAGCGGGGGGATGCGACACCCCGCGATTGTAAAGCGTCAGGCGGGGGCGGATGGCCGCACGGCATAGCGCGGCGGGCGGCCGGACAGGCCGTCTTCCAGGCTTTCGAGCATCATGTCGAGCTGCACCAGGATGGCGGCGGGCGATCGGCCCGAGATGTGGGGCGTCAGCACGACGTTGTCCATGCCCGCCAGTTCGGCCAGCAGCGCGGCGGGCGGCTCGGGTTCTTCCTCGAGCACGTCCAGGCCGGCCCCGGCCAGTTGCCCGGCGCGCAGCGCCTCCAGCAGGTCGCCCGTCTTGAGCACCGATCCGCGCGCGACGTTGATGACGACGCCGCCCGGCCCCAGGGCCTGGAACATTTCGCGGTTCAGCAGGTGGCGCGTGCGCGGCCCGCCGGGGCAGCAGGCGAACAGGAAGTCGCTGTTGCGGGCGAGTTCGAGCGGGTCGGCGTAGTAGGTGCCGGGCGCGCCCGGCTTGGGGGAAGGGTTGTGGTAGCCGATGTCGGCGCCGCAGGCGGCGGCGCGTTCGGCGACCATGCGGCCGATCTGGCCCAGGCCGATGATGCCCACCCGGGACTTGTTCAGGCTGGCGCGGGGGGCGCGCAGGGACGTCCAGGCTTCGCCGCGGGCCAGCCGGTTGCTCAAGGTCCGCAGGCCCCGCGCCAGCGCGAGGGCCAGGCCTATCGCATGGTCGGCCACCGTGGCGGCATTGGCGCCGGGGGCGTTGGTGACCACGATGCCCCGGGCATGGGCGTCGGCGATGTCGATGTTTTCGGTACCCGCGCCCATGGAGCAGATCACCCGCAGGCGCGGCAGCCTGTCCATCTGGGCGGCGGTCAGGCCGGTCGAGCCGTTGGTGACCACCGCTTCGACGTCGGCGACGGCGGTGGCGCCGAAGTCCGGCGCGCTCTCGTGCAGGCGGTAGTGCCGCGCGATACCGTCGCGCAGCGCGGGCGGCAGGGGAATGATGGACAGGACGTGGCGGGTCATGGGTGGTTGTTTCCTGGAATGGGGATGCGCCGCGCGGGACACGGCGCACGGGCCGGACCGTTTCAGGCGGCCGGCTTGACCTCCTTCACGGCGCCCTTCCAGCCATTTTCCGTGATGTCGAAGACCGTGCCGTCCGGCATCCGGTATTTGACCTCATAAAACACGTTGGGGTCGGTTTCCTTGCGGCCGGTCAGGTAGGTGCCGCCGGCTTCGGTGATGCGCTTCTCGGCGGCTTCCAGGTCGTCGACCCACATGCCGAAGTGGATCACGCCGCGCACATCCTTCAGGCCCGCATAGCCGGGCACGGTCTCGTTGGCGAAGTTCAGCAGCGCCACGTTCATGACGCCGTCCGTCATGTAGATGCCCCGCATGGCCTTGCCGGCCCGGGTCATGCCGAAGGCCTTCTCGAAGAATTGGGCCGCGGCTTCGGGATCTTCCACCGAGAGGGCGATGTGCCTGAGTTTTTCCATGAGTGCTCCTGGTCGTTCAAGGGCTGATGGGGCTTCCCATCTTTTGGTGTTCCATTCTATATTACAGGTATACCAAAATTAATAAAGGATTTTTGTTGTAGTTTTTTTGGATACCTGTAATCGATTTGGCATGTAAATTGCATCGGATGTCTCCGTGTGGCCCGGCGCCTCGGGTGAGCGCGTCGTGGGCCACTCCACCAAATCTGGAGCTCGGAATGAACAAGCAACGCAGGTCTTGCATGAAGGCGGGGGCCGTGGCCCTGGCCATGGCGGCATCGGGGGTGGCATGGACGGCCGGCGCGGCCGCGGATTCCTGGCCGGTGCGGCCCATCACCATCGTGGTGCCCTACGCACCGGGCGGCAACACCGACCTGATGGCGCGGCTGATCGGCGAGCAGCTTGCCAAGGCCTTGCACGTGCCGGTGGTGGTCGACAACAAGGCCGGTGCGGCGGGCCTGATCGCGGCGGAGTACGTGGCGCGATCGCCGGCCGACGGCTACACGCTATTCATGGGCACGCTTACGCAGATTTCCACGGCGCCGTTCACCAACAAGATCCGCTACGACCCGGTGAAGGACTTCGTGCCCATCGCCAACGTGGGCGGCAATCCGTTCGTGATCACGGTCAATGCGCGCGTGCCGGCGCGGGACGTGCAGGAGTTGATCGCCTATGCCAAGAAGCATCCCGGCAAGCTCAACATGGGGAACGCCGGCGTGGGCGGGCTGACGCATCTCTCGGCGCTGGTCTTCGCCAAGTACACGGGCATCGACGTGGTGGAAGTGCCGTACAAGGGGGCGTCGCTGGCGCTGGGCGACGTGGTGGCCGGACAGATCGACATGTATTCCGGCAACCTGTCCGAGGTCGTGCCCTATGCCCGCGACGCGCGCGTCCGGTTGCTGGGCGTGTCCAGCAAGAACCGCGTCAAGCAACTGCCGGATGTCCCGGCCCTGGCCGAATCGGTGCCCGGCATTCCCGAGGTCGAGACCTGGAACGGGCTGCTGGGGCCGGCGGGCATGCCGGCGCAAGCCGTGGACCGGATCTCCGGCGCGGTCCTGGCGGCGCTTGCCGATCCCGTCTTCCGCAAGAAGCTCGAGGACGCCGGCATCACCCCGCTGCCCGAGGCCAAGGAGCAGTTCGCCCGGCGCATCCGCCGCGACATCGAAGTGTGGAAACCGATGATCGAGATGGCCGGTATCAAACCCGAATAATCCAGGAGGAGGATCATGATGCAAGCAGACAAGCAGCGCGTTCTCATCGTCGGGGCCGGCCCCGTCGGCATGGTGTGCGCGCTGGCGCTGAACCGGCAGGGCATACCGGTGACCGTGTTCGAGCAGGAGCCCGGCCCGGTCAAGGACCAGCGCGCCGCGTCCATCCACCCGACCACGCTGGAGATGCTGGACGAGCTGGACGTGACCCGGACCATCGTGCCGCGCGGCCTGGTTTCCGAGACCTACCAGTACCGCGACCGGGTCAGCGGGAAACTGATCGCGGAGTTCGACCTGCGCGGGATGGCGGACGTCTTCCGCTTCCCCTTCGTGCTGCAATACGAACAGTACAAGCTGACGGGGGACATCGCGCAGCAATATGCCGACGAGTCGGATTTCGACGTACGCTACGGGCATGCGGTCGAACAGATCGAGCAGCATGCCGATCAGGTCGAGATCTCGGTCCGGGGGCCCGACGGCATCCGGCGCTATCGCGGCGCCTACCTGATCGGCGCGGACGGCGGGCGCAGCACCGTGCGCAAGGCCGCCGGCATCCCGTTCGAAGGCTTCACCTACCAGGAACGTTTCATCAAGATCGCGACCAGCTTCGATTTCCAGAAAGCCCATCCCGACTACGCCTATCGCAACTATTTTTCGGACCCGGACGAGTGGTGCAACCTGTTCAAGGTCCGGGGCGAGGCCGGGGAAGGGCTGTGGCGCGCCATTTTCCCGACCCGCGTGGACGAGTCCGAGGAAGAGGCGCTGAGCGAACGGGGCGTCGAGGCCAGGCTGCAGAAGTTCTTCCCCAAGGCCGGGCGCTACGAAGTGGCCTACTGCAACGTGTACGGCGTGAACCAGCGCGTGGCGCAGACCTTCCGGCGCGGCCGCCTTCTGCTGGCCGGCGATGCGGCGCACGTCAACAATCCCATCGGCGGCATGGGCATGAACGGCGGCATCCACGACGCCATCAACCTGGCCGGCAAGCTGGGCGCGGTGCTGAGAGGCGGGGACGACGCCCTGCTGGACCAGTACAGCCGCCAGCGGCGCCATGCCGCGGTGGCCTTCGTGCAGGCGCAGACCATCGCCAACAAGAAAATGCTGGAAGAAAAAGACGAGGCCAGCCGCCAGAAGAAATTCGAAGAGCTGGCGCGCATCGCGGACGATCCGGCCGGCGCGCGGCAGTACATGCGCCGCGCCTCGCTGCTGGAGAGCCTGGAAACCGCCAATGCCATCACCTGAGGACACCATGATCGATCCCACCCGCACGCTGGGCAGCCTGCCGCCCGAGCAGGCCGCCGAACTCGAGCGCGCCGGCCCCATCTGGGGCACCGACATCAATCGCTTCCGCGACCTGGTCGTCAAGCTGTACTCGCCGCTGGTGGCGGCGGCGCCCAAGGACGGGATGACCGTCGCGCGCAATCTGCCCTACGGGGACAGCGCGCGCCAGGTGCTGGACATCTTCACGCCCGACGGCGCGCGCGATGCCGACGTCGTGGTCTTCGTGCACGGCGGCGCCTTCATTCGCGGGTCCAAGAGCGCCAATGGCCATATCTACGACAATGTGTCGTACTGGTTCGCGCGCCAGGGCATGGTGGCGGTCAACATGGAATACCGCCTGGCGGGCGAGGCGCCGTTCCCCGGCGGCGCCGACGACGTGGCCGCCGCCGTGCGCTGGCTGGCCGGGCACGTGTCCGCCCATGGCGGCAATCCGCGCCGCATGTTCCTGATCGGACACTCGGCGGGCGGCACGCACGTGGCCACCTATTGCTTCGATCCGCGCCGGGGCTATCGGCCCGATCCCGGCGTGCTGGGCGCGGTGCTGGTCAGCGCGCGGCTGCGGGCCGACACGCTGCCGGGCAATCCCAACGCCAGGGCGGTCGAGGCCTACTTCGGCACCGATCCGGCCAGCCACGAGGCCGACTCGCCCATGGCGTACGCCGCCGAGTCGGACCTGCCGGTGATGATCGCCATCGCGCAATACGAGAATCCCTACCTGGACCTGTACGGGCTGGAGTTCTGCCAGCGCGTGGCCCGCGCGCGCGGCTACGTCCCGCGTTTCGTGCAGATGATGCGGCACAACCATACGTCCATCGTCGCCCATTTCGACAGCGGCGAGGAAACGCTGGGCCGCGAGATCCTGGACTTCTTCCGCAGCATTGCCTGAGCTTCCCATTTAGAGGTTTCCATGAGTGACTCCGCCACGCTGGCCACCCGTGCCCAGCCGCTGGGCAAGTATCCCCACTACAAGACCATGGGTGACAGCATCTACCTGTCCGGCATCAGCGCCCGGCTGCCCGACGGCTCCATCGCCGGTACCACCCGCCATGCCGACGGCAGCGTGACCCGCGACATCGAGGTCCAGACCCGGGTGGTGATCGAGAACGTGCGGGCGACGCTGGCCGAGGCCGGCGCGACCCTGGCCGACTGCATCGACATCCTGGTATTTCTGACCGATATGAAGGATTTCCCGAAATACAATGCCGTCTACGGCGAGTATTTCGATGCAGGCGGCCCCACCCGCACCACGGTGGCGGTCAGCGAGCTTCCGCGTCCCGACATGATCGTCGAGATGAAGGTGGTGGCATGCCGGCCCCGGCCGTGACCGCATGCGTTACAGACCTATCGGGTAGTCATGTCCACGATTTCCTCCAAGATCTCCAAGCAGCTGGCTGAACAAATCATCGACGGCACCTATCCGCCGGGCACCAAGCTCGAGGAGCGGTCGCTGGCCGAGAAATTCAACGTGTCCCGTACGCCCATCCGCGAGGCCTTGCGCGAACTGGGCAGCCGGGGGCTGGTGGAGGTGATGCCGCGCCGGGGCGTGGTGGTCGCTTCCATCGGGGTCAAGGAACTGGCCAAGCTGCTGGAGGCCGACTGCGAGCTGGAAGCGCTGTGCGCGCGGCGCGCCGCCGAATGCATGACGGCGATGGAAAAGAAAGAGCTCGAGTTCATCTACGAGCAGAGCGCCGAGTTCGCCCGGAACGAGGACGTCGCCGGCTATCTGAACAACAACCGCCAGTTCCACGCCCATATCCTGGCCGGCGCCCACAACGAGGTGCTGGCCTCGATGGTGGCCGACCTGCGCGAGCGGCTGGCGCCGTTCCGCCAGGCCCAGGCCCACGTGAACGACCGGCTGTCGGTGTCGCACGACGAGCACGAGCCCATCGTCAAGGCCATCCTGGGCGGCGACCCCGAGGGGGCGTACAACGCCATGCGCAGCCACCATGCGCGCCTCAGCAACCACGTATTGCGGCTGATCCGCTCGCGCCAGGACGAGGACGCCTGAGCCTGCGGGGCCGGCAGGCGACCGCCGCAAGCCGGCTCAGGCCCCTTCTTCCGGCTTCGGTCCGTCGCCCGGGGCGGGGGCGCCGGCGTCGTCCAGGCGCTGGTCCGTGGGATCGGGGCCGTCCGCCGCATCCGTCTCGGCGATCTCCGCCGCGGTTTCGGCCGTCGGCTCGTCCTCGATGTCCTCGGCGCCCCCCTGCGCATCCACCACGTCCAGGAAGCGGCAGTCCAGGCTCAGGTCGAGTTCGTCGTCGCCCATGATTTCCAGCAGCACGTGGCGGCCGCGCTCCAGCTCCGGCAGGGTACCCACGCGTGTATAGAAGGGCGCGTCCTTGAGCCTGACCAGGTCTTCGCGCAGGACCACGGCCTCTATGCGGCGCAGGCCCTGCTGCTTGATCCAGCGCAGGCACCAGAAGCGTTCCATGGCCTGCTGGAAGTCGGCATAGGCGCCGTACTTGGCCTCGAAGGCGCTGATGACGGCGTACAGGTCGGCTTCGCGGGGCTTGAAGGGGGCGACCAGGCGCGCCGACACGCCGTGCTCGATGGCGGCGATCAACTGGCCCTGGTTGACCAGGTCCACATAGCGCCGCAGCGGCGAGGTGCACCAGGCGTATTGCGGCACGCCTATGGAATCGTGGGGCGCCGCGGCCGTTCCCATCCGTACCCGGCCCATCTGCTGCGAGCGGTAGATGCCCGGCACGCCGCACGACGACAGCAGTCCGCCCCAGAGGTTGTTGGCCAGGATCATGTATTCGGCCACCAGCCGGTCCAGCGGCGCGTTGCGCTTGCGCTGCTCGATGCGCACGTGCGCCGATTCGGGGTGGTCGGGGTCGCCGTCCACGTAGAAGCTGAAATCGACCCGGTTGTTCGACTCGGGCTTGCCGCGGACTTCGTCGCGGCGCCGGGACAGGGCCTTGGCCAGCCGCCACAGCGGGCGAAAGACGTGGCCGTAGGGCAGCTCGGCGGCGGGGTCGTCCAGCTGTTCCTCGCCGATCAGGTCGTCCAGCGTGTTGTGGCGCAGGTTTTCGCGCACGACGATGCGCTCGATGCGCGATTCGTGAGACAGGATCTCGCCGGTGTCGGGATGGGCCACGACGTACAGCGACAGGGCGGGCACGGGCCGGCCGGCGTCCAGCGAGAACGCGGCGATCACCTCGTCGGGCTGCATCGGGATCTTGGCGCCCGGCATGTAGACCGTCGACATGCGCGCGCGCGCCAGCGCGTCCAGGTCGCTGTCGCGCGTGACGGCCAGGGCCGGGACGGCGATGTGGATGCCGACCCGGAGCGTGCCGTCGTCCAGCGCCTGCACCGATAGCGCGTCGTCGATCTCGGTGGTCGTGATGTCGTCCACCGAATAGGCTTCGACGTCGGCCAGCGGCAGGTCGCGGGCGATGGCGGGCACCTCGGCCGGGGCGAAGCCCGTGCCGCGCGGAAAATGCTGCGCGTAGAAGCGGCGCTTGTGGATGGCGATCGCGCTGGGGAAGGCGCCCAGGTTCATCAGCAGCCGTTCGGGGCGCATCTGCAACTGGGTGCAGGCGGCGTCCAGCGCCTTCCATTCCAGGGTGTTCTTGTCGGGCTTGAACAGCAGGGTCTCGGCCTGCCGGGCCAGCGGCTCGGGCAGGGTGCCGGCCTTGATCTCGTCCACCCAGGCTTGCTGCTGTTCGGCCTGGCGCTTCTTTTTTTCCAGGGCCGCCAGCGCGGCCGCCAGGATGTCGGGCGGGGCGGGACGGTACTTCCCCTTGCCGCGGCGGTGGAAATAGACCGGCGCGCCGTGCACGCGCAGCAGCATGGCGGTCTGCTCCACCGGGGTGGGCGCGTGGCCGTAGTATTCCTCGGCCAGCACCGGGATGTCGAAGTCGTCCTTGGGCGCGCATTCCCACAGGAATTCCAGGTCCAGGTCCTGCGAGGCCGCGTCGGCCTCCTTCAGCAGGGCCTCGGGCGACGGCTGCTCGAAACGCACGATGACCGCGGATTTCTTGATCTTGCTGCGCTTGCCGCTGGCCGCCTCGACCTGCAGGCTGGTGTCGGTTTCGCTCAGGACAGTGGCGGCCTTGAACCCGCCGTCATCCTCGTAGAGGACATGCATCGTGTGTTTACCCTGGGATGGATTCGTCGTCTGCCGCGGCGTCGGCGAAAGCCAGGACGCCGGGCAGGTAATGCTCGAAATCGGAGATGCCGTGGTCGCCGCCTTCGATGATGTGCTGCCGCGCGCCCGCGTAGTGGTCGCGCATCTCGCGCCAATCCAGCACTTCGTCGCCGGTGGCCGCCAATAGATAGTAGCGGGAGGGGCGGGTGATGCGCGCGACGGCGTAGGCGCGCAACTCGTCCACGTGGCCGGCGGTGAAGCTGAAGGGCTGGCCGTCGTGGTAGGACAGGTGTTCGCCCACCTGCGTGGCGAGGTCGCGCGCGCCGTGGACGACGGGATTGAGCAGGGCGGCGCGGCAGCCCAGCCGTTCGGCCAGCCAGGTCGCGTAGTAGCCGCCCAGCGAGGAGCCCACCAGGGTCAGTTCGCCGCCGTTCGCGCGCGCATGCCGCTGCATGTCGCGCGCCAGCGGCTCGGCCAGCTCCATGGCCTCGCGCGGGCTGGCCGGCAACTGCGGGCAGGCCCATTCGCGCCGGCGGCCGCGCTCGGCCATGGCCTGCGCCAACTGCCGCGCCTTGGCCGAGGCAGGAGAGGAACGGAACCCGTGCAGGTAGAGCAGCATCATGCCGAGCCGGTACCGGGGGCACGCTCGCGCAGCGCCCGCAGCAGTTTGTCGTGCACGCCGCCGAAGCCGCCGTTGCTCATCACCACCACGTGGTCGCCGGGCCGCGCCGCGGCCGCGATGGCCGCGACCATGGCGGACAGGTCCGACCAGCCGCTGGCCCGGGCGCCCAGCGGGGCCAGGGCCTCGGCCGGGTCCCAGCCCAGCGCGTGCTTGCCGTCCTGCGCGCCGAAGCAGAACACCAGGTCGGCGTCCTGCAGCGAGCCGGGAAGCTGCGCCTTCATGGCGCCCAGCTTCATGGTGTTCGAGCGGGGTTCCAGGACGGCCAGGATGCGCTCGCCCGGGACCCGGGCGCGCAGGCCCGCCAGGGTGGTGGCGATGGCGGTGGGGTGGTGGGCGAAGTCGTCGTAGACCCGCACGCCGTCCACGGTGCCGCGCAGCTCCATGCGGCGCTTGACCCCGGCGAAGCGGCTCAGGGCCGCCACGGCGTCCGCCGGGACCACGCCCACGTGCTCGGCCGCCGCGATCGCCGCCAGGGCATTCATCCGGTTGTGCTCGCCGCTCAGCGTCCAGGCCACGCGGCCTGCGGACGTGCCGCGGTGGATGACTTCGAAGGCGCCCGATGCGTCCTCCGGTCCCGCCTGCCAGTCGCCTTCGGCGCCGAACGTGACGGTTTCCGACCAGCATCCGCGCGCCAGCACGCGGTCGATGGCGGGCGTGCGGGTGGGCGCGACGATCCGCCCCTGGCCGGGAATGGTCCGGACCAGGTGATGGAATTGGGTTTCGATCGCGGCCAGATCGGGGAAGATGTCGGCGTGATCGTATTCCAGGTTGTTCAGGATGGCGGTGCGGGGCCGGTAGTGGACGAACTTCGAGCGCTTGTCGAAGAAGGCCGTGTCGTACTCGTCGGCCTCGATCGCGAACACCGGCCGCCCTGTGCCCCGGCCAGGCGAGAGGCGCGCCGACACGCCGAAGTCCTGCGGCACGCCGCCCACCAGGAAGGACGGCTGCAGCCCGGCCGACTCCAGGATCCAGGCCAGCATCGAGGTGGTCGTCGTCTTGCCGTGCGTGCCGGCCACGGCCAGCACGTGGTGGCCGGGCAGGACATGTTCGCCCAGCCACTGCGGGCCGGACGTGTAGGGCAGGCCTTCGTTCAGGATGGCTTCCATCAGCGGGTTGCCGCGGCTTACCACGTTGCCGGCCACGAACAGGTCCGGCGCGAGCGCCGTCTGGCCGGCATCGAAACCCTCGATCAGTTCTATGCCTTGTTCCATGAGCTGGGTGCTCATGGGCGGGTAGACGCCGGCGTCGCAGCCGGTGACGCGGTGCCCGGCCGCCCGCGCGATCAGCGCCAGGCCGCCCATGAAGGTGCCGCAGATGCCGAGTATGTGTAGATGCATGGTTGCCTGCTTCCGGTCGGGGTATGGATTGTAGACGCCCGGGCCGGTCCGGGCCGTCGCGGGGCCGGGCCGGGGACGAAGTATGATGTCGGGGTCACCTCCTCGGAGCAATCATGTCGTTTTCTTCTTTGCGCCAGGAAATCGCCGCCGCCGCGGCCCGGATGATCGCCGAGGACGGGCTGGACTACAGCACCGCCAAGCGCAAGGCGGTCAAGCAACTGGTGGGGGCCGGCAGCCTGCCCCGCGGCGACGTGCTGCCGGACAATGACGAAATAGAGAACGAGGTCCGCGAATATCAGGCCCTGTTCATGGGGGATACCCAGCCCGCGCGCCTGGCCAGGCTGCGGCGGGTGGCGCTGTCGGTCATGGACCTGCTGGAACGATTCCAGCCCTATCTGGTCGGTCCTGTCTGGAACGGCACCGCCGGCGAGCATTCCGACATCGCCCTGCAGTGCTTCGCCGACTCATCCAAGGAAGTCGAGATATTTCTCCTGAACCATGGCATCAAGTACGAAGTGGGCGAACGCCCGGATTTCCGCGGCCGCGGCAAGGTCGAGGCCCTGTACTTCCTCTGGCAGGAGGAAGGCGTCATGTTGAGCATCTATGATGGCCTGGCGCTGCGCGGCGCCTTGAAGCCCGGCCCCGACGGCCGCGCCGAGCGCGGCGACGCGCGAGCCGTGGCGCGGCTGCTGGACGACGTCGAGGGGCGGATGCAGGGGCAAACGGCATGAGCGCGCCCAAAGGGGGCGCGGCCTCCCGCGGGGAGGACGGCGCGCGACAGCAGGGGAGTACGGCGAGCGGATCTTCCCGCCGCCGGCTGCTGATGTACGGCGGCACCGGCCTGGCGGCGGCCCTGGTGGGCGGCGGCGTGGCCTGGTGGCGCCTGGCGCCGACCGCGGCGTCCGACCGGGCGGTGAACATCCTGTACGCGCAGACCCTGGAAGGGCTCGACGGCCGTTCCTATCCGTTCCAGCAATGGCGGGGACGGCGCCTGGTGGTGAATTTCTGGGCGACCTGGTGCCCGCCCTGCGTGGACGAGATGCCGGAACTGGACATGCTGCACCAGGAATTCGCCAATACCGCGCAGTTTGTCGGGATCGGCATCGATTCGGCCGCCAACATGCGGAAATTCGTTGAAAAGGTGCCCGTAGGTTATCCTTTGCTGATCGCCGGCAACGTCGGTACGGAACTGGCCCGCGAGCTGGGCAATGCCAGCGGCGGACTGCCGTACACGGTAGTGATCGACGAAAAAGGGGCGGTAATCCATCAGTATTCCGGCCGGATCAAGCCCGATACGTTGCGGGGCGTGCTCAGGCCCGCCTGAAGGCCATCTCTGCCCCGGGACATCCCCGGGGGGTGGGATGGTCCCGACATGGCAGAATCGTCGAATTCGTTACAATTGATAGACAATATGGCGTGTTTTGCGTAAAAATCGCGCCCTTCCGTATCGCATCGCAGGCATATGGCCCATCGCATCCTGGTTCTGCACGGCCCGAATCTGAATCTGCTCGGCACGCGCGAGCCCGGTATCTATGGTGCGACGACACTGGCCGACATCGATGCACGGCTGCAGGCCCTGGCGCAGCAGCACGGCGCGTCGCTCGCCTCGTTCCAGAGCAACCATGAAGGTGCGCTGGTCGACCGCATCCAGGCGGCCGCGGGCGAAGGCGTCGATTTCATCGTGATCAATCCGGCGGCCTACACGCACACCAGCGTGGCGGTCAGGGATGCGCTCGCGGCGGTGGCGGTGCCGTTCATCGAAGTCCATTTGTCGAACGTGCACAAGCGGGAAGCCTTCAGGCACCGTTCGTATTTCTCCGACCTGGCCGTTGGCGTGATCGCCGGGCTGGGCGCCGATGGCTATGAAGCGGCCGTGCGCTACGCGCTGTCGCATTGAAGAAAATTACTGGGGAAGCCCCATGGATCTTAGAAAACTGAAAACCTTGATCGACCTGGTTGCCGAATCCGGCATCGCCGAGCTGGAGATCACCGAAGGCGAAGGCAAGGTGCGCATCGTCAAGTTCGCGCAAGGCGGCCAGCTCGCCGCCGCGCCCGCGGTCCAGGCCTACCAGGTCATGCCGCAGGCCGCCCCCGCGCCGGCCCCGGCAGCCGAAGCCGCGCCCGCCCCGGCGCCCGTCGTGGCCCAGGGCCACGTCGTCAAGTCGCCCATGGTCGGCACCTTCTATCGCGCGCCCAATCCCGGCGCCGCGGCATTCGTCGACGTCGGCCAGGCGGTCAAGGAAGGCGACCCGCTGTGCATCATCGAGGCCATGAAGCTGCTCAACGAGATCGAGGCCGACAAGGCCGGTACCATCAAGGAAATCCTGGTCGAGAACGGCCAGCCGGTCGAATACGGCCAACCCCTGTTCGTGATCGGCTGACCGGTCGACACCATGCGCATCGACACCCTGCCCGTTGATGCGCTTCACACCGTGTTATCAGTCGGGCGCCGGGACCGGCGCGCCAGTCCCGGCAAGGCATCGTCCGCCGCGACGCCGCCGGAGGAAGCCGCCCCGACCAGCCGTCCGACTTTTTCAGGACATTCGTTCATGTTTGAAAAGATCCTGATCGCGAATCGCGGGGAAATCGCCCTGCGCATCCAGCGCGCCTGCCGCGAGCTGGGGATCAAGAGCGTGGTCGTGCACTCCGAGGCCGACCGCGAGGCGAAGTACGTCAAGCTGGCCGACGAGTCGGTCTGCATCGGGCCCGCGCCGTCGCGCGAGAGCTACCTGAACATGCCGGCCATCATCTCGGCGGCCGAGGTCACCGACGCCGAAGCCATCCATCCCGGCTATGGCTTCCTGTCCGAGAATGCCGATTTCGCCGAGCGGGTCGAGAAGAGCGGTTTCGTGTTCATCGGCCCCAAGCCCGAGTCCATCCGCATGATGGGCGACAAGGTCAGCGCCAAGCAGGCCATGATCGCGGCCGGCGTCCCCGTCGTGCCCGGTTCCGACGGCGCGCTGCCCGAGGATCCGAAGGAAATCATCCAGATCGCCCGCAAGGTCGGCTATCCGGTCATCATCAAGGCCGCCGGCGGCGGTGGCGGACGCGGCATGCGCGTGGTCCATACCGAGGCCGCGCTGCTCAACGCCGTGACCATGACGCGGTCCGAGGCCGCGGCGGCGTTCAACAATCCCGACGTGTACATGGAGAAGTTCCTCGAGAACCCCCGCCACGTCGAGATCCAGGTCCTGGCGGACGGCCAGCGCGGCGCGATCTGGCTGGGCGAGCGGGACTGCTCGATGCAGCGCCGCCACCAGAAGATCATCGAGGAAGCGCCGGCGCCTCACATTCCGCGCCGGCTGATCGACCGCATCGGCGACCGCTGCGCCGACGCCTGCCGCAAGATCGGCTATCGCGGCGCGGGCACGTTCGAGTTCCTGTACGAGAACGGCGAGTTCTATTTCATCGAAATGAACACCCGCATCCAGGTCGAGCACCCGGTCACCGAGGCGATCACGGGCGTGGACCTGGTGCAGGAGCAGATCCGCATCGCCGCCGGCGAGAAGCTGCGGCTGCGCCAGCGCGACATCGTGTTCCGCGGCCATGCCATCGAATGCCGGATCAATGCCGAGGATCCGTTCCGCTTCACTCCCAGCCCGGGCCGCATCACCAACTGGCACGTGCCCGGAGGCCCCGGCATCCGCGTCGATTCGCACGTCTACAACGGCTATTTCGTGCCGCCCAACTACGACTCCATGATCGCCAAGGTCATCGCCTATGGCGATACGCGCGACCAGGCGCTGGCGCGCATGCGCATCGCCCTGTCGGAAATGGCGGTCGACGGCATTTCGACCAACATCGCGCTGCATCGCGAACTGCTCCAGGATGCCCGCTTCATCGAAGGCGGAACCAACATCCATTATCTGGAGCATCGCCTGTCCCAGCGTCCGGACTGAAGGTAGCGAGTCCGTATGCGCGAACTGGTGTTCGACTGCCCCGAGCAATTGGCCGAGCCGCTGTCCGACGCGCTGCTGGAAGCGGGCGTGTTGTCGGTGTCGGTCGAGGATGCCGATTTCGGCACCGAGGCCGAACGGCCCTTGTTCGGTGAGCCCGGCCTCGAGCCGGAAACCCAGGCCTGGTCGCGCAATCGCGTCGTGGCGCTGCTGCCCGACGGCGAGGATCCGGCCCAGTTGCTGGCCCTTGCCTGCGCGGCCTGCGGCATCGACGACACCCCTGCCTGGCAATTGCGCGAGGTGCCGGATGCCGACTGGGTCCGCCTGACCCAGTCGCAGTTCGAGCCCATCGAGGTCGATGCCCGCATCTGGATCGTGCCGACCTGGCACGAGGTGCCGGACCGCCCGGGCACCATCTCCATCCGCCTCGATCCGGGCCTGGCCTTCGGCACCGGCAGCCATCCCACCACGCATCTGTGCCTGGCCTGGCTGGCCGCCAATCTGCGGGCTGGCCGCAGCGTGCTGGACTACGGCTGCGGTTCGGGCATCCTGGCGATCGCCGCGCGCAAGCTCGGCGCCGGCGAAACCGTGGGCATCGACATCGACCCGCAGGCGGTCCAGTCCGCCCAGGCCAATGCGCAGGCCAACGGGGTCGAGGTGCTGACCGGGCTGCCCGATGTGCGCCAGGGCTGGCGCGCCGACGTCGTGGTGGCCAACATCCTGTCCAATCCGCTCAAGGTGCTGGCGCCCATGTTGTGCGATCGCGTGTTGCCGGGCGGCGACCTGATCCTGTCGGGCGTGCTCGAGCGGCAGGCCGACGAAGTCGCGCGGGCGTATGCGCCATGGATCGAGATGAAGGTCTGGCGCGCGCTGGACGGTTGGGTCTGCCTGCACGGGCAGCGTCCCGCCTGACGGACGCCCGGCATGACGCTCGCCACTCGCTGCCCCCAGTGCGCCACGGCGTTCCGGGTGGCCCCGGACCAGATCAAGCTGCGTGGCGGCTGGGTGCGGTGCGGGGTCTGCAACGAAGTCTTCGATAGCAGCCAGAGCCTGATCGAGCTGGACCCGGCCGGCGGCGCGCCGCGCCCGGTGGCCGCCGGACCGGCCTTTCCGCCCGAGGCGCCAATCTCTTCGCCCGAGGCGCCGGCTTCCCCGCCCGAGTCGCCGGTCGAGCCGCACGTGCTGCGCCGGCGCGGAGAAGGCCTGGTCGCTTCCATGCAAGACGATGGCAGCCAGGCGCCTACGCCCGAACCCACATCCTCGTTCTCTTCGCCGCTGGCCGTTGCCGCCGGCGAAGCCGGCGTGCCGGACCGCGAGGCAACGCCGGGCGCCGAGTCCTTTCCGGCCGCGGGCGCTTCGCCGAAGCCGGCCTTGACGGACGAGGCGGCCGATGGCGCCCTGCCTTCGGTGCTGCGATCCCGCCGCGCCGCGCCGGCCACGGCATCCGACGGTGCGCCGGTCCAGCCGCCGGATGCGGAGGCCGGAGCCGCCGTCGCCGTCCCGACGACGCCTGCCCTTGACTCCGCCGAAGACGCACACGCTCCCATCGTGGGCGAATCCCGCCCACGCGAACGGGAGTCCCGCGGCGACGAGGCGCCCGATTTCCTGGACGAAGAGGCCCGGCAACGCCGGCGGCGTGCCCAGTGGCTGTGGGGCCTGGCCGCGCTGATCGCGCTACTGGTCCTGCTGGCCCAGGCGGCCTGGATCTTCCGTGCCGAGATCGCGACCCGCGTGCCCATGCTCCGTCCCGCCATGGAGCGGCTGTGCCAGCGGTGGCAGTGCACGGTCGGCTATCCCCGCGCGCCCGAACTGCTGGTCATCGAGTCCTCGTCCGTCGAGCCCTGGTCGCCCGAGTCGCCGGGATTTGCGCCCCCCATCGCCGACGAGGCCGAGCCGGTGCCGGGCGAGTCCGCCGGCATCGTGCTGCCGACGCGCCAGCTGGCGCTGCGGATGGTGTTGCGCAACCGCGCCACCTTTCCGCAGTCCTGGCCCGCCATCGAACTGTCGCTGATGGACCTGTCCGACGCGGTGGCCGCCCGCCGCGTGCTGCTGCCCTCGGTCTATCTGTCGCCCCGGGATTTCGCCCAGCCGCTGGGACCGCTCCAGGAGCGGGTCCTGCGGATTCCCATCGAAACCATCGACGCCCATGCCACCGGCTACCGCGTCGCCATCTTCTATCCGTGACCGCCATGGCCCATCCCGAAACCGCTCCCGTCATCATCTGCGGCTCCGTTGCGTTCGATACGATCATGGTGTTCGAAGGCAAGTTCCAGGAGCACATCCTGCCGGAGCAGGTGCACGCGCTCAGCGTGTCCTTTCTCGTGCCGTCCATGCGCAAGGAGTACGGCGGCTGCGCCGGCAACATCGCTTACAACATGCGGCTGCTGGGCGGCACGCCCGTGCCCGTGGCCACGGTGGGCGAGGACGCGGGCGACTACCTGCGCCGCATGCGCGAGCAAGGCACCAACGTCGACTGGGTCAAGGTCGTACCCGGCACCTTCACGGCGCAGTGCTTCATCACGACCGACCTGGCGGACAACCAGATCACCGCATTCCACCCCGGGGCCATGTCGGCGGCGGCCACCAACGACCTGACCGGCGCGCCCGGCGTCTGGGGCATCGTCGCGCCCGACGCGAAGGACGGCATGTTCGCCCATGCGCGGCGGCTGCACGCGCAAGGCATCCCCTTCATCTTCGACCTGGGGCAGGCCATGCCGCTGTTCAACGGCGAGGACCTGGAGGAAATGCTGGCGCTGGCGCAGGTGCTGACCGTCAACGATTACGAGGCCCATGTGGTCGAGCAGCGCACGGGCCGCAGCATGGCGGACATCGCCGCGGGCCTGCAGGCGGCCATCGTGACCCGGGGCGAGAAAGGCTCGACGCTGCTGACCGGCGGCCAGGAGATCCACATCGATCCCGTCAAGGCCGAGGCCGTGGTGGACCCCACCGGTTGCGGGGATGCCTATCGCGCCGGGCTGCTGTACGGCCTGACCGTGGGATGGCGCTGGGAAGACTGCTGCAAGCTGGCCAGCCTGATGGGCGCCATCAAGATCGCCTGCCGGGGCCCGCAGAACCACCAGATCAGCCGCGAGGAGATTTCGTCGCGCCTGGAACGCAGCTACGGGCTTTCGCTGCCGCAAGGCTGATGCGATTCGCCGTGGTCATGGTTTGAAACAACCTGGGCCGGTCGGGGGCGGGCGCCCAAGGGCCGGTGGGCGAACCGACAGGGTATAAATCCAGTCCAAGATCTTTGTTTCATACCAAGAAGAGGGCGCTGCGGCGTTTCTCCGCTTTTCCATCAGGATGGCTCTATGAACCCAAGCAATTCGTCTCTTTCCCTGGCTGCCGGGCGCGGGCGCGCCCTGGCGGTGGCGGCCGCGCTGTCGGCGCTGGCGCTTTTGGCCGGATGCGCGACGGGCAGCAACTCGGCGTCGGTCTATGACCGCAACCAGGCTCAGCGCGAGCAGGTGGTGCGCATGGGGACGGTGGAGTCGGTGCGACGCGTCACGATCGACCGCGGCCAGACCGGCGTGGGCACGGCCGGCGGCGCGATCGTCGGCGGCGTGGCGGGCAGCAGCATAGGTGGGGGCCGTGGCCAGATCATCACCTCGGTGCTGGGCGCGATCGCCGGCGGCATCGCCGGGCAGGCCGTGGAAGGCGGGATGTCCAAGCGCGAAGGCCTGGAAATCACCGTCCGCTTCCAGAACGGGGAGTTGCGCTCCATCGTGCAGGAAGCCGACGAGATGTTCTATGTCGGGGACCGTGTGCGCGTGTTGAGCGGCACGGGCGCCACCCGCGTCACGCACCTGTAAGGCAACGAGGCCGGCGCCGCTTACCCGGCGGCGCCGCATCGATACCGGGGCGGGCCCTGGGCCCGCGTGGCCTTACAGCCCGAAGATGGGCAGGCCGATGCGGGACAGCACCATCAGCGCGATCTGCGTCAGCAGGAACAGGACCAGCGGCGACAGATCCAGGCTACCCAGCGAAGGCAGCACGCGCCGGATCGGATCCAGCAGCGGGGCCGTCAACGCGTGAAGGACCGGCATGGCCGGCGCGCCGGGGTTGACCCACGACAGGATCACCATCAGCAGCGTGACCCACATCACCAGATTGATGGACCACTTGAGCATCAGCATCAGCGCGATCCACAGCCCCTCGGGCAGCATGGAAAGCGGATTGCCCCCCGCAACCAGGATGATGGCCGCCAGATAGACCAGCGCCGTCAGCCAGGCCGCCACCAGGCAGGCCCAATCCACGCCACCCCGCCCCCCCAGCACCCGCCGCAGCGGGATCACGATCCAGTCCGTGACCTGGAACACGGTCCGCGAAATGGGGTTGTACGGCGGCATCCGCACGAACTGCAGCCACAAGCGCAGCAACAGCACGGCCCCGTAAAGGGTGAAAACGACGTTGAGCAAAAACCGGGCGATATCGCCAACCATGAGGACTCCGGGCACCGTACTGCTGTTCAGCAGGTTGTAAGCAAAAGATTATAACCCCCCCCTACGCGCTGACGCGCGCCCCCCAGGGGGCGGCACTGGCGGACCGGCAAAGCCGGATCCGCGGTGCCCTGGATCAAGGCAAGCAAGCGGTGCTTCGCACCGAGATATCCTACGCAGACCCAGGATGCGGTGGATCCGGCTCCGCCGGTCCACCCGCATCGCCCCCTGGGGGGCGCGCGAAGCGCGTAGGGGGGGCCACAAAAAACCCCGCCAAAGCTCGCACCTTGGCGGGGTTTGAATCAGAGCGCAAGGCGCTCCGATTAGGGCTTACGGGCGGCTGCCCGTAGGGAAGGGCCAAGCAGCGGCAGGGTTGAGCGCCGTTTTCGCGCCCGGCGCAGCCGCGGTGGACGGCGCAGGGGCAGGCTTTTTGGCTGCAGGCTTCTTGGGAGCAGCCTTCTTGGCCGGCGCCTTCTTCGCAGCAGGCTTCTTGGCAGCAGCGGCCTTCTTGGCCGGGGCCTTTTTCGCCGCGGGCTTCTTGGCGGCGGCAGCCTTCTTGGCCGGGGCCTTCTTGGCTGCGACCTTCTTCACTGCGGCTTTCTTGGCCGGAGCCTTCTTGGCCGCAACCTTCTTCACTGCGGCTTTCTTGGCCGGAGCCTTCTTGGCCGCGACCTTCTTCACTGCAGCTTTCTTGGCCGGGGCCTTCTTGGCCGCGACCTTCTTCACTGCGGCTTTCTTGGCCGGGGCCTTCTTGGCCGCAACCTTCTTCACTGCCGCCTTCTTGGCCGGGGCTTTCTTAGCCGGGGCTTTCTTGGCTACCGCTTTCTTCGCGGCCTTCTTGGCTGTCGCCATGGTCTGCTCCTTTACGAGACGTTCAGGGACCCAGAACACGAACCCGCTCGGACCATCCTCACGGGCTATTCATCGGCGCAAGCCCTGCTGGTGAACGAAACCTCAACAGCGGAATCAGTTTGCGCTAATGAATGCTGCACACAGCCATTCGACATACCCCGCAACTGGTGCGACCCATGTCGAATGACTTGGCAGGCGGTTTCCCGCCTGCCGGATGACACCCCCGTTTGCCCGGCCGCCGATGCTTCGTCTTCGACAAAGCAACATGCGCAGGGGCCGGATGGTGCGCTGGGCGAGGGGACCTGCCCCATGCGCCGCGTCTGAACTCATCCGGGCCCTGCCGGGCGCCCGAGGGCGCCTGATCCTGTCTACGTGTGGTCTAGTCCCAGCTCAGCGCCCCGCCGGTCTGGTACTCGATCACACGCGTTTCAAAGAAATTGCGTTCTTTCTTCAAGTCGATCATTTCCGCCATCCACGGGAAGGGGTTCTCTTCCTGCGGGAACAGCGGTTCGATGCCGATCTGCTGGCAGCGGCGGTTGGCGATGAAGCGCAGATACGATTTGAACATCGGCGCATTCAGGCCCAGCACGCCGCGCGGCATGGTGTCTTCGGCGTAAGCGTATTCGAGTTCGACCGCCTTGCGGAAGAGTCCGCGGATTTCCTCGCGGAATTCCGGCGTCCACAGATGCGGGTTCTCGAGCTTGATCGTGTTGATGAGGTCGATGCCGAAGTTGCAGTGCATGGACTCGTCCCGCAGGATGTACATGTACTGCTCGGCCGCGCCGGTCATCTTGTTCTGCCGGCCCAGCGCCAGGATCTGGGTGAAGCCGACGTAGAAGAACAGGCCTTCCATCAGGCATGCGAAGACGATCAGCGACTTCAGCAGGGTCTGGTCGGCCTCCGGCGTGCCCGTCTTGAAGCTCGGGTCGGCGATGGCGTCGATGAAGGGGATCAGGAACTCGTCCTTGGCGCGGATGGACGGAACTTCATTGTAGGCATTGAAGATTTCCGACTCGTCCAGGTCCAGGCTTTCGACGATGTACTGGTAGGCGTGGGTGTGGATCGCTTCCTCGAAGGCCTGGCGCAGCAGGAACTGCCGGCACTCCGGGGCGGTGATGTGGCGATACGTGCCCAGCACGATGTTGTTCGCGGCGAGCGAGTCGGCCGTGACGAAGAACCCCAGGTTGCGCTTGATGATGCGGCGCTCGTCCTCGGTCAGGCCCTCGGGGTTCTTCCACAGCGCGATGTCGCGCGACATGTTGATTTCCTGCGGCATCCAGTGGTTGGCGCAGGTGGCCAGGTATTTTTCCCAAGCCCACTTGTACTTGAACGGGACCAGCTGGTTGACGTCCGTCTGGCCGTTGATGATGCGCTTGTCCGCGATGTTGACGCGACGCGAGGAGGCGGTGCCGGGCGCCGCAGCGCCCGCGGCCAGCGCGACCTCGTCGAACGCGCCGGCGTGTTCGCGCGGCGCGGCGGTGCCCGCCGGCTGCAGGGCCGGCGTGGCGGAGGGGGTGGATACTTCTTCGTCCCAAGACAACATAGATCGACTCCGGTATTCAGCGGGGGTTATTGGCAGGCTTCGCACTCTTCGAAGCCAGGGTCACCCGGCTTCATGGTGCATACCGCCCCGACGATTTCCGGTTCCGGAAGGTTGGTGCCCGCCGCGGACATTCCCGCATTGGACGAGGCCGTGGGCACGGCGTTCAATTCGCCGCCGCGTCCGGTCGATTTTTCAGCGCTGGTCGCACCCAGGGTGCGCAGGTAGTAGGTGGTCTTCAGGCCGCGCTGCCAGGCCAGCTTGTACGTCTCGTCCAGCTTCTTGCCCGATGCGCCCGCCATATAGATATTGAGCGATTGCGACTGGTCGATCCATTTCTGGCGGCGCGCCGCGCATTCCACGAGCCAACGGGGCTCTACCTCGAAGGCCGTCGCATACAGCTTGCGCAGCTCGGGAGGCACCCGGTCGATCTTGGCGAGACTGCCATCGAAGTACTTCAGGTCTGCGATCATCACCTCGTCCCACAGCCCGAGCTTCTTGAGATCACGCACCAAGTAATCGTTGACGATCGTGAATTCGCCGGAGAGATTCGATTTGACGTACAAGTTCTGATAAGTCGGTTCAATGCACGCAGATACGCCAATGATATTGGAAATCGTCGCCGTCGGGGCAATAGCGATGCAGTTCGAATTGCGCATGCCATGCAGTTTGATGCGCTCGCGCAACGCATTCCAGTCCATCGACGCGCTTTCGTCGATGTCGACGTAGCCTCCGCGCTCTTCGCGCAGCAGCTTGATGGAATCCTGCGGAAGAATGCCGCGGTCCCACAGCGAGCCTTCGAACGACGAGTAGCGGCCGCGTTCCTCGGCCAGTTCGGTCGACGCGAGGTAGGCGTAGTAGCACACCGCTTCCATCGAGCGGTCGGCGAATTCGATGGCGGCATCCGACGCGTAGGGCACGCGCATGATGTGCAGCGCATCCTGGAAGCCCATGATGCCCATGCCGACGGGACGATGGCGCAGGTTGGAGTTGCGGGCCTTGTCGACGGCGTAATAGTTGATGTCGATCACGTTGTCGAGCATGCGCATGGCGACGTGGATCGTGCTGCGCAGCTTGTCGTGGTCGAGCTCGACCGTGCCGTCGGCGTTGGTCTTCAGGTGCGCGACGAGGTTGACCGAACCCAGGTTGCAGACCGCGATCTCGGACTCGTTGGTGTTCAGCGTGATCTCGGTGCACAGGTTGGAGCTGTGGACGACGCCGACGTGCTGCTGGGGCGAGCGGATGTTGCAGGGATCCTTGAACGTGATCCACGGGTGGCCGGTCTCGAACAGCATCGAGAGCATCTTGCGCCACAGCGACATGGCCGGGATCTTCTTGAAGAGCTTCAGTTCGCCGCTGGCGACCTTGGCTTCATAGCCCAGGTAGGCCTTCTCGAATTCCTTGCCGACCTTGTCGTGCAGGTCGGGGCAGTCGGACGGCGAGAACAGGGTCCATTCGGCATTGTCCATGACGCGCTTCATGAACAGGTCGGGGATCCAGTTGGCCGTGTTCATGTCGTGGGTGCGGCGGCGCTCGTCGCCGGTGTTCTTGCGCAGTTCGAGGAATTCCTCGATGTCCAGGTGCCACGTCTCGAGGTACGTGCACACGGCGCCCTTGCGCTTGCCGCCCTGGTTGACCGCCACCGCGGTGTCGTTGACCACCTTCAGGAAGGGGACCACGCCCTGGCTTTCGCCGTTGGTGCCCTTGATGTGGCTGCGCAGCGCGCGCACGGGGGTCCAGTCGTTGCCCAGGCCGCCGGCGTACTTGGCCAGCAGCGCGTTTTCCTTGATGGCGTCGTAGATGCTTTCCAGGCTGTCGGCCACCGTGGTCAGGTAGCACGACGACAGCTGCGAGTGCAGGGTGCCGGCGTTGAACAGGGTCGGCGTCGAGCTCATGAAGTCGAACGACGACAGGATGTTGTAGAACTCGATGGCGCGGGCTTCGCGGTCGGTTTCTTCCAGGGCCAGGCCCATCGCGACGCGCATGAAGAAGGCCTGCGGCAGCTCGATGCGGGTGCCCTTGATGTGCAGGAAGTAGCGGTCGTACAGGGTCTGCAGGCCCAGGTAGGTGAACTGCAGGTCGCGCGTATCCTTCAGCGCCGCGCCCAGGCGCGCCAGGTCGAAGGTGGCCAGCTTGGGGTCAAGCAGGCCGCCCTCGATGCCGCGAGCGATGAATTGCGGGAAATATTCGGCGTAACGCGTGGCCATGGCGGCTTGTTCGACCTCCTCGCCCAGCACTTCCTTGCGGATGGTGTGCAGCAAGAGACGTGCCGTGACCGTGCTGTAGGCCGGATCCTTTTCCAGCTGCGAGCGCGCGGCCAGGATGGCGGACTTGAAGATCTCGTCGGTGGAGACGCCGTCGTACAGGTTCTTGACGGTTTCCTTGAAGATGCCCTCGGCCGAGACGAATTCCTCCAGGCCCGAGCACGCGGCCTGGATGATGGCCTGCAGGTGCTGGGGGTCGAGCGGGATGCGCAGGCCGTTCTCGGTGACGTGCACGACCGCCTGGTCGGGCGAGGTGTGCATCAGCGCACGCTGCTGGGCGCGCTTTTCACGGTACAGCACGTAGGCGCGCGCGACGTCATGCTCGCCGGAGCGCATCAGCGCCAGTTCGACCTGGTCCTGGATGTCTTCGATATGGACCGTGCCGCCGCTGGGCTGGCGGCGGACCAGCGCGTGGACGACCTGTTTGGTCAGGCCTTCGACGAGCTCGCGCACACGCGCGGAAGCAGCGCCCTGGCCACCGTTGACGGCCAGGAAGGCCTTGGTCAGCGCGATGGAAATCTTGCCGGGTTCGAATCCGACCACGGCGCCGTTGCGCCGGATGACCTTGTGGTCGGAATACGCGGTCTGGTCGGCTTCGGTCTGTGCGGGCTTGGAAGCTAGCGGCGCAGCGGTCGATTGGGCCGAGGGAGTCGAGAGTTGCATAAGGCCTCCTGGATGCATGAAGGCGCGGGGGGCCGCGCCGGTACTCGGTGTTCTGGGATTTGCAGCGAATATTCTTGATTACAAGGGCGTCAGGCCGCGCCGGAGCGCGGCTTGGGGCCTAACGACGAGGTGCGCGGCAGTGGCCGCCGCACATCCGGGCTGGTCTGGATAAGCCATGTTTTCCCCCTCCCTTGCAGCGCGGGCACTACATCTAGTGGTGTGTGACCGGCAAGGCACTAATTCTAGGGGGGTGCAGATTGTACGGCAAGTGTCAAAATGTTGCTGGCGGAGAGAATCCGGCGCTCGCATAGGCAAATCGGGCTCTATTTATTAGACAGCCAGCAACCATGCGTGTTTCACGACGAAAGGTGCACGAGGCACGCGTGAAATGCGGCGTTTGCAGCGCGTGAAACAGAGCGGGCGCGGGCTGGGCGTGGGCGGGCCGGGGTTGGCGAGGGCGAGATTCTACAGGAGGGGAAGGGCGGTCCAGCCCGTTTCCCGGCCGTAGCGGGCCCAGTCGAAGGCGGGGCCGGGGTCGGTCTTGCGGCCGGGGGCGATGTGCTCGTGGCCGCGGACGGCCTGCAGGGGGTAGCGGGCGCGCAGGGCCGGGGTGAGCCAGGCCAGGGCGCGGTACTGGGCGTCGGTGAAGGGCACGGTGTCGCAGCCTTCGAGTTCGATGCCGATGGAGAAGTCGTTGCAGCGTTCGCGGCCGTCGTGGCAGGAGACGCCGGCGTGCCAGGCCCGGCGGTCGGTGCTGGCGAACTGGACGATGGCGCCGTTGCGGTCGATCAGGAAGTGGGCCGAGACCTTCAGGCCGCGCAGGCAGTCGAACCAGGGGTGGGCATCGCAATCGAGGGTGTTGGTGAACAGGGCCTCGACGTAGGGGCCGCCGAATTCGCCGGGCGGCAGGCTGATGTTGTGCAGGACCAGCAGCGAGATTTCCGTGCCGGGGGGCCGCTCGTCGGTGTTGGGGGAAGGGACCCGGCGCACGGCGGGGTGGTCGATCCAGCCCTGGCCGTCCAGCCGCGCGGCGACGTTCATTTGCCGGGACCCTTCAGCGAGTGGGCCAGGCTGCAATAGTTATAGCCCTTGCGCCGCACGGCTTCGGACGGCGGCAGGTGGATGCCGCAATGGGCGCAGCGCACCATGCCGTCGGCCGGGAAGCGGCTGGCGTCGGCCCGACGCGATTCGCGGCGGTGGCCCTTGACCGCGCTGCGGGCGGCGATGCGGGCCACCAGCAGGGCGACCACGATGACGAACACCCAGAAAAGTAGCTTGCCCATGGTGGTTGGGGGTCCTGGTTTCTAGCGGTGCAGGATGAACTCGAGCACGAACCGGGTGCCGGTGTAGGCCAGCAGCAGGAAGGCGAAGCCGACCAGCGTCCAGCGCAGCGCGATGCGGCCGCGCCAGCCCCAGACCTGGCGTCCCAGCAGCAGCAGGCCGAAGGTCAGCCATGAGAGCAGCGTGAAGACGGTCTTGTGGTCCAGGGGCAGCGCGGTGCCCGACAGCGACTCGGAGATGACGATGCCGCTGATGACGGCCAGGGTCAGCAGCACGAAGCCGACCCAGATCAGCCGGAACAGCAGGCGTTCGAGCACCAGCAGGGGCGGCACGGCGTCGAACAGGCGGGCGTAGACCCGGGCCGAGTGCCGGGGCTGGGGCGGGTTGCTGGCCGAGATGTCGTGCAGGCGCCGGTCGGCCGAGGCCATCAGCAGCGCGTGCAGGGCGGCGATGGTGATCATGCTGTAGGCGGCCAGCGCGATGGCCAGGTGCACGCGCAGCCAGCCGCTGTCGGCATGGGCGATGACGCGGCCCTCGGGAAAGACCACGGGCAGCACGGTGCCGATCACGCCCAGCGGCATCAGCCAGAGCCGCAGGCCGTCGATGGCCACCCACAGGCTTTCGGCCCAGAAGACGACCAGGCCCAGCCACAGCGCGGCCGAGATGCCCAGAGCGAAGCCCAGCTTCAGGTTGCCGTCCCCCAGCATGGCCTGCTGGACCGCCAGGCCGTGCAGGATCAGCACCAGCGCCAGCCCCAGGCGCTCGGCGGAGCCGGTCCGGGGTTCGGGGTGCGACGAGACGGCTCGCCACGCGAATACCGTCAACAAGGCGTAACCGGCCGCAGCCAGTGCGTGCAATACAATTCCCATATCCATGGAAGTGTAAGCGAATCCCATTCATGCTCGATAACCTTACCGCCCGCCTGTCGCGCGTCGTCAAGACCCTGAAGGGGGAAGCGCGCCTGACCGAGGCGAATACGCAGGAAATGCTGCGCGAAGTCCGTCTGGCGCTGCTGGAAGCCGACGTGTCCCTGCCGGTCGTGCGCGAGTTCGTCGCGCGGGTCAAGGAAAAGGCGTTGGGCGAGGACGTCATGGGCAGCCTGACGCCCGGCCAGGCGCTGGTGGGCGTGGTCCACAAGGAACTCACCGCCCTCATGGGCGGCGACCTCGGACCCCACGCGAGCGAGCTGTCGCTGGCCCAGCAGCCCCCCGCCGTGATCCTGATGGCGGGCCTGCAGGGCTCGGGCAAGACCACCACCACCGGCAAGCTGGCCCGCTGGCTGGCCGAAGGCGGCCATGTCCAGAACGGCCGCAAGACGGGCAAGAAGAAGGTGCTGGTGGTCAGCGCCGACGTCTACCGTCCCGCCGCCATCGAGCAGTTGAAGACCGTGGCCGCGCAGGCCGGCGTCGACTTCCTGCCCTCGTCGGCCGACCAGGCGCCCGAGGCCATCGCCCGCAACGCGCTCGACCATGCCCGCAAGCACCATTACGACGTGCTGATCGTCGATACGGCCGGCCGCCTGGGCATCGACGAGACGCTGATGAACGAGATCCGCGCGCTGCATGCCCTGCTCGAGCCGATCGAGACCCTGTTCGTGGTCGACGCCATGCTGGGCCAGGACGCGGTCAACGTGGCCAAGGCCTTCAACGACGCCCTGCCGCTGACCGGCGTGGTCCTGACCAAGCTGGATGGCGATGCGCGCGGCGGCGCCGCGCTGTCGGTGCGCCACGTCACCGGCAAGCCGCTGAAGTTCGTCGGCGTGTCCGAGAAACTGTCCGGCCTCGAGCCCTTCCATCCCGAGCGCATGGCGCAGCGGGTGCTGGGCATGGGCGACATCCTGTCGCTGGTCGAGGAAGCCCAGCGCGCGATCGACGTGGACGAGGCGCAGAAGCTGGCCGCCAAGCTCAAGTCGGGCGACAAGTTCGACCTGAACGATTTCCGCGCCCAGATCGCGCAGATGAAGAACCTGGGCGACATGGGCTCGCTGCTGGAGAAGCTGCCGGCGCAATTCTCGCAGGCGGCCTCGCAAATCGACAGCAAGCAGGCTGGCAAGCAGATCCGGCGCATGGAAGGCATCCTGAACTCCATGACCGAGCTCGAGCGTGCCAAGCCCGAGCTGATCAAGGCCTCGCGCAAGCGCCGCATCGCCACCGGCGCCGGCGTGCAGGTGCAGGAGGTCAACCGCATGCTGTCGCAGTTCGAGCAGATGCAGGCCATGATGAAGCAGATGAAGAAAGGCGGCATGGCCAAGATGATGCGCGCCATGGGCGGCATGAAGGCGCTGCGCGGCATGAAAGGCTTGCCTGGACTCAAGTAAAGCCCCGACAATCGCGGTTCCGTGGTCCCGTCTCCAGGAACGATGAGCGCAGCGCCGCAGCCAGGCCGTCTAGTGTGGGATGCCGCAGCCGGCGACGGCCGCCTGTCGGTCGAGGGCGACTGGTCGCTGGCGGGCTTCGAGGCCCTGCGCCGCGAGACCGCCCGTTTCGATGCGGTCCCCCAGGTGCGCGTGCTGGACCTCAGCCGGCTGGGCGTCCTGGACACCGCGGGCGCCGCGCTGCTGGTCGACCTGCTGGGCGCGGAGCGCCTGCCCGGGTTGCTGGCCTCCGGCCCCCCGGTGGAGGCATCGCGCCGCGCCTTGCTCGACACCATCATCCGCGCCCAGGGCGCGGTCCAGCAATGCAAGCCACCCGAGCCGCCGTCGCCGGTGGCCGAGCTGCTGTGCCACGTGGGCGAAGCCGCCGAGCAGTTCTGGAAGCACGCCGTGGGCCTGTGCGGGTTCATCGGCCTGACGCTCGAAAGCCTGGGCCGTTCGCTGGTGCGTCCGCGCACGTGGCGACTCACGGCCACCGTCGCCCAGATCGAGCAGATCGGACTGAACGCCGTTCCCATCATCGCCTTGCTGACTTTCCTGGTCGGCGCCGTCGTGGCCTTCCTGGGCGCCACGGTGCTGCGGGACTTCGGCGCCACGCTCTATACGATCAACCTGGTCGGCTTCGCCTTCCTGCGCGAGTTCGCCGTGCTGCTGACCGCCATCCTGATGGCGGGCCGGACCGCCAGCGCCTTCACCGCGCAGATCGGCTCGATGAAGGCCAACGAGGAAATCGACGCCATCCGGGCCCTCGGGCTCGACCCCATCAACATGCTGGTGCTGCCGCGCGTGCTGGCCATGCTGGTGTCGCTGCCCGTGCTGACCTTCATGTCCATGCTGACCGGCATCGCCGGCGGCATGGTGGTCTGCGCCTGGAGCCTGGACATCCCGCCGTCGCTGTTCCTGTCCACCCTGCGCGAGAGCCTGGACGTGCGGCATTTCTACGTGGGCATCGTCAAGGCGCCGATCCTGGCCTTCATCATCGCCGTGATCGGCTGCCTGGAGGGCTTCAAGGTCAGCGGCAGCGCCCAGTCCGTGGGCGAGCACACCACCTCCAGCGTCGTGCAGGCGATCTTCATGGTGATCCTGATCGACGCGCTGGCGGCGCTGTTCTTCATGGAGATGGGATGGTGACGGCCGACGAACCCATCGTGCGCGTGCGCGGGCTGGTCAACCGCTTCGGCGCCCAGACCGTGCACGAAGGGCTGGACCTGGACATCCGCCGGGGCGAGATCCTGGGCGTGGTGGGCGGGTCGGGCTCGGGCAAGTCGGTGCTGCTGCGTTCCATCGTGGGGCTGCGGCGGCCGACCGCCGGCAGCGTGCAGGTGTTCGGCCAGGCGCTGGACGAGCTGTCCCCCGAGCTGCGTTCGCGCCAGGAGCGCCGGATGGGGGTGCTGTTCCAGCGCGGCGCGCTGTTCTCCTCGCTGTCCGTGACCGAGAACGCCGCGCTGCCGCTGATCGAGCACGCGGGCCTGGCGCGGCCCGAGGCCGAGCGGCTGGCGCGGCTCAAGCTGGCGCTGGCGGGCCTGCCGGTCGAGGCCGGCGCCAAGTCCCCGGCCTCGCTGTCGGGCGGCATGGTCAAGCGGGCGGCGCTGGCGCGCGCCCTGGCGCTGGATCCCGACCTGCTGTTCCTGGACGAGCCCACGGCGGGACTGGATCCGATCGGCGCGGCCGCCTTCGACGACCTGATCCGCACCTTGCGGGACGCGCTGGGGTTGACCGTGTTCCTGGTCACGCATGATCTGGATACGCTCTACGCCATTTGCGACCGGGTGGCGGTGCTGTCGCAGCGCAAGGTGCTGGTGGTGGACCGGCTGGAAGTGGTGGAGCGGGTCGACGATCCGTGGATACAGGAGTATTTCCAGGGGCCGCGCGGACGCGCGGCGTCGCGGGCGGCCGAACGGCCGCGCAAGGAGGAGTAGATGGAAACCCGGGCGCATCATGTCGTGATCGGCCTGTTCCTCGTCATCGCGGTGACGGGGGCCCTGCTGTTCGCGCTGTGGCTGGCCAAGAGCCATTCGGACGCCAGCGTGGCGCAGTTCGACATCGTGTTCAACGAAGCGGTCAACGGACTGTCCGAGGGCAGCGCCGTCATGTACAGCGGCATCAAGGTGGGCGACGTGGCGCGGCTGCGGCTCGATCCCGTGGACCCGCGCAAAGTGGTGGCGCGGATACGGATCGCCAGCGACGTGCCGGTCAAGGAGGACACGGTGGCGCGCCTGCGCCTGACCGGCGTCACCGGTACCTCGGTGATCCAGCTCGGCAGCGGCACGCCCGAGAGCCCGCGCCTCCTGCCCAAGGGCGACGAGGTGCCGGTCATCGTGGCCCTGCCGTCGCCCATCACCCAGCTGCTGGCGGGCGGCGAGGACCTGATGCTGAACATCAACGAGATGGTCGCCAGCGCGCGCCAGATCATGTCGCCCCAGAATGCCCGGCAGATCAGCCGCATCCTGGAACATCTCGAGGAAAGCACCGCCGAGCTGGCCGCGCAGCGCGAGGGCTTCGCGAAGCTGAGCGGGCAACTGGGCGAGATCGGCCGGCAGACGTCCGAGGCCCTGGCCAAGGCCAACTCGCTGATGACGCACACCGACGAACTGGTCGGTTCGCAGGGGAAGGACACCATGCAGAGCGCCCAGCAGGCCATGGCCTCGCTGGCGCGCGCCAGCGACAGCATCGACCGGCTGGTGCAGGAGAATCGCGGCGCGCTGGGCAGCGGCGCCCAGAGCCTGAGCGAGCTGGGCGGCGCGCTGCGCGAGATGCAGGCGACGATGGCGTCGCTGCGGGCCATCACCCGCCGCCTCGAGGACAATCCGGCCGACTACCTGCTGGGCCGCGAACAACCCAAGGAGTTCACCCCATGAGACGCGCGGGCGCAATCATCCGTTGGGCGGGCATGTCGCTGGCGGTGCTGGCTTCGGCGTGCACGCTGCTGCCGGAACAGAAGACGGTCGACATCTACCGGCTGCCGGCCACGCAGGCGGCGCCTGCGCCGGGAGGCAGGGCCCAGGCCTGGTCGCTGCGCATACGCAGCCCCCATGCCAACGCCGTGCTGGACAGCGCGCGCATCGCCGTCATCGTCCAGGGCGACCAGATCAGCACCTATGGCGGAGCGCGCTGGACCGACGCGCCGCCGACCCTGGTGCGCACCCGCCTGGCGCAGGCCTTCAGGCTGGACGGCCGCGTCGCGTCGGTGTCGACCACCGACAGCAACGTGCGCGCGGACCTGGAGCTGGACAGCGACCTGCGGGCCTTCCAGAGCGAATACCGCGGCGCGGTGCCCCATGCGGTCGTCAGCCTGGACGTGCGGTTGATCTCGACCTCGACGCGGCGCGTGGTGGCCTCGCGCAGCTTCGAGGTCGCGCAGCCGGCGGGCGGGGTCGAGGTGCCGGCCGTGGTGTCGGCCTTCGGCCTGGCCACCGACGCGCTGGCCGCGCAGGTGGTCCAGTGGGCGGTGGAGCAGGGGGCCGCGGTTCAATCCGGCAGGCCGGAGTAATCGCCGCCCGTACCGGGATTGTGGACGTCCTTTTTTGTGGATACCATCAACTATATGGTTGATTTAATCAATCATATACGGGCGCCCGCCAGCGGCGCCGATGACCACATGACCAAGGAGACGTTCGATGATCGTTCTGGAAAGGGTGGGGCGCAGGGTCGGAGGAGTGTTCTGCATGGCGGCGGCCGCTTGGGCGGGAGGAAGCGCCGGGGCCGCCGAGCCGCCCGCGGCGGGATTTCCGGGGCGCACGGTCCAGGTGATCGTGCCCTATCCGCCGGGCGGCCTGACCGACGGACTGGTCAGGCAGCTGGCGGCCGAGCTGGGCCAGTCATGGAAGCAGAGCGTGGTCGTGGAAAACCGGGGCGGCGGCGGCACGACCATAGGCACCGCGCAGGTGGCCCGTGCCCAGCCTGATGGCCATACCCTGCTGTTCACCAGCACGGGCCTGGTCACCAACCAGATCCTGATGAAATCGCTGCCCTACGAGGCGGACGCCCTGGCGCCCGTGGCGATGGGCGGCACCGCGCCCAACGTGCTGTACGTGCGGCCCGGGCTGCCCGTCCGGTCGGTGGCCGAACTGGTGGCCTATGCGAAGGCCCGGCCCGGTGAGGTGAAGTTCGCCTCGACCGGGAACGGTTCGAGCCCGCACCTGACGGCCGAGCTGCTGGCGTCCCGCGCGGGCATTTCCATCCTGCACGTGCCTTACAAGGGGGCGGGGCCAGCCTTGACCGACCTGCTGGCCGGCCATGTCGATGCCATGTTCCACTTCCCCGCGTCCCTTGCCCTGGCCAGGCAGGGCAAGCTGCGGGCGCTGGCGGTGGCCGCCGACGAGCGCCTGGCCGACGCGCCGGACCTGCCCACCGTGGTGCAGGCGGGCGTGCCGGGCGTGGTATCCGGAAGCTGGTTCGGCTTCTTCGTGCCGTCCGCGACGCCGGAGGCGATCCAGGACAAGATCCATCGCGACGTGGCGCAGGCCCTGCGGGCGCCTGCGGTGCAGCGCTACATGCAGGAGTCGGGACTGGTGTCCCCGCCCATGTCGCGCGCCCAGTTCTCGGCCTTCATCGAGCACGAGCGCGACAAGTGGGCCGAGGTCATCCGGACGCGCAACATCCGGCTGGAATAGCGGCGGTCAGTTGGCCTGCGCCAGCCGGGCCAGCGTGGCGGCCAGCGCTTCGCCCACGGGGATCTTGGCGGCCGCTTCGTCGCGGCGGCCCTGCAGTTCGATCTGCCCCTCCTTCAGGCCGCGGTCGCCGATGGTGACGCGCACCGGCACGCCGATGAGCTCCCAGTCGGCGAACATCACGCCCGGGCGTTCGTCGCGGTCGTCCAGGATCGCGTCGACGCCGGCTTCCTTCAGGCCTTCGTAGAGCTTGGTCGCGGCTTCGCGCACCGCTTCGCTCTTGCCCCAGCCCACCGGGCAGACGACCACCTCGAATGGCGCCAGCGCGCGCGGCCAGATGATGCCGCGCCCGTCGTGATGCTGTTCGATGGCGGCGCCCAGCAGGCGCGTGACGCCTATGCCGTAGCAGCCCATCTGCAGCAGCGCGGGCTTGCCGGTCTCGTCCAGGTAGGTGGCCTTGAGCGCCTCGGAATACTTGGTGCCCAGGAAGAACACATGGCCGACCTCGATTCCGCGCTGGATCGCCAGCGGGCCGCTGCCGTCCGGCGACGGGTCTCCGTCGACGACGTTGCGCAGGTCGGCCACCAGGTCGGGCTCGGGCAGGTCGCGTCCCCAGTTCACCCCCACGTAGTGGTGGTCGGCCTGGTTGGCGCCGGTGACGAAGTCGTGCAGGTTGGCAACGGTGCGATCGGCCACCACCTTGACCGGCTTGGCGGTGCCCACGGGCCCGATGAAGCCCGGCACGCAGCCGAAGTGCTCGACGATCTCGGCATCGGTGGCGAAGCGGTAGCCACGGTCCAGGCCGGGGATCTTGCCGGCCTTGATCTCGTTCAGTTCATGGTCGGCGCGCACCAGCAGCAGCCAGATCTGGACCGGCTTGCCGGGCTCTTCCGGTTCGACCGCCAGCGCGAGGGATTTCACGTGGCTGGCCAGCGGCAGGCCCAGCATCTGGGCCACGGCTTCGCACTTGGTGGCGCCGGGGGTCGGGGTTTTCTCCAGGGCCCGGCCGGGCGCCGCGCGCTGGGCGACCAGGCAGGGGGCCTCGGCCAGCTCGATGTTGGCGGCGTACTGGGTGGCCGGGTTGTAGACGATGAGGTCCTCGCCGGTGTCGGCGATGACCTGGAATTCATGGCTGCGCGTGCCGCCGATGGAGCCGGTGTCGGCCGCCACGGCGCGGAAGGTCAGCCCCATGCGGGTGAAGATGCGCATGTATGCGTCGTACATGGCGTCGTAGCTCTTCTGGGCGCCGGCTTCGTCGCGATCGAAGGAATAGGCGTCCTTCATCGTGAACTCGCGGCCCCGCATGACGCCGAAGCGCGGCCGGCGCTCGTCGCGGAACTTGGTCTGGATGTGGTAGAAATTCTTGGGAAGCTGGCGCCAGCTGTGGATCTCGTTGCGGGCGATGTCCGTGATGACCTCTTCCGAGGTCGGCTGCAGCACGAAGTCGCGGCCGTGGCGGTCCTTCATGCGCAGCAGCTCGGGGCCGTACTGTTCCCAGCGGCCCGATTCCATCCACAGCTCGGCGGGCTGCACCACCGGCATCAGCAGCTCGAGCGCGCCGGCGCGGTTCATTTCCTCGCGGATGATGGCCTCGACCTTGCGGATGACCCGCAGGCCGATGGGCATATAGTTGTAGATGCCGCCGGCCAGCTTGCGGATCATGCCCGCGCGGGTCATGAGCTGGTGGCTGACGATCTCGGCGTCGGACGGTGCTTCCTTGAGGGTGCCGATATGGAACTGCGATGCGCGCATTGCGGTGCTCACGTGGGTGGATACGAGTTCGGCCCCCTGGGCCTATAATTGACTCAATTGTATGAGAATCGCTGGGGTGGCTCATGCTGGATCGTGAAGGTTACCGTCCCAACGTCGGCATCATCCTCGTCAACCAGAAGAACGAGGTCTTCTGGGGCAAGCGCGTCAACGAACATTCCTGGCAGTTCCCGCAGGGCGGCATCAAGCACGGTGAAAGCCCTGTCCAGGCGATGTTCCGCGAGCTCCACGAAGAAGTGGGCCTGCGGCCCGAGCATGTCCGCATATTGGGTAGAACACGCGACTGGTTGCGCTATAACGTGCCCGAACACTTCGTCAGGCGTGAATGGCGCGGGCACTACAAAGGTCAGAAGCAGATCTGGTTCCTGCTTCGGATGCAGGGGCGCGATTGCGACGTCTGCCTGCGGGCGTCGTCGCATCCGGAGTTCGACGCGTGGCGCTGGAGTTCCTACTGGGTTCCGCTGGAATCGGTCATCGAGTTCAAGCGCGACGTCTATACGCTGGCCTTGAACGAGCTTGCGGTCGTGCTCTTCCGCCGGAACCACGAGACCCGGTACCTGCGCCAGCACATCGGTTCGCACCGGCGCGGCCAGGGCGAACCGCAGGCGTCCCTGTCCAAGGAAGCCCCCGAGGTCTGAACCCCCGCGACCTCCTGCGCGGGGTTCGGGTATCGTGTCGGGTGCAACCTGTATATGGAAAACACTTATGCCTAGTCAGTTCGCCGGGGCGCGTCCTGCCCGCCGGGCCCTGCGCGCCGCCGCCTGGGCCGGCGCCGGATGCCTGGCCCTGCTTCTTGCCGCCTGCGGCAGCCAGCCGCGAGGCGAGGGCAACTACCTGCTGGACGACATCGATGCCCAGCGCACGTTGCCCGATGCCGGATGGGAAGCCCTGAAGTCGGAATTGCCGCCCGTGCCCACCGAGGCCGACGTGCTGCCCGTGGAAAACCTGTCGCGCAACGAACGTTTCCGCTTCGGCGTGGATCCGCGCTCCATCCAGATCGCCCCGGGGCTGATCGTGCGCTATACGCTGCGCGCGGTCAGCGACATGGGGGCCGAGAACATCTCGTACGAGTCGGTCCGTTGCGGGACGCGCGAGTGGCGCACGGTGGCGCTGTACCGGCCCGGTGCCGGCTGGCAGCGCCCGGTGCACGACGAGTGGCGCCCCTTGCTTCCCAATACGATCCAGCACCTGCTGCGCAACGGCGTGCTCTGCTCGGGCGGCGGCCCGGCCGGCGCCAAGGCGTCGGACCTGGCCTATCGCGTGCGCCACTGGGACCGCTACGCCGACGCCATGGCGGGCCGCAACACGCAGTGACCGGCATGCGGGCGGGCGGATGATCCCGCCTGGGCCGCCGTCAGCAGCCGACCAGCGTCACGGTGATGCGCCTGCGGTGCGGGCGCCGGCGGTGTTCCCACAGGTAGACGCCCTGCCAGGTTCCCAGCGCCAGGTCGCCGCCGGCCAGCGGCAGCGTCACGCTTGCCGCGGTCAACGCCGCCCTGACGTGGGCCGGCATGTCGTCCGGGCCTTCGGCATCGTGCGCATACAGCGGATCGCCGTCCGGGACCAGGCGTGAAAAATAGCGTTCCAGGTCGGCCAGCACGTCGGGATCGGCGTTTTCGGTCACCAGCAGCGAACAACTGGTGTGGTGGGCGAAGACGTGCGCCACGCCGGCATTCATGCCGCTTTCCCGCGCGTGGCGCCGGACGTGCCCGGTGATTTCGATCAGGCGGCGGCCGGGCGTCTCGATGGTGAAGGCGTGCTGGGCCACGAGGGCTGGAGAGGTTTTCATGGCGCGGGCATCCTGCGTGCACAAACAAAAACGCACAGCCTGAGCTGTGCGCTTGCGTGCCTGGCTACAGGCTTGTCGACCAGATCAATGGTCGGGGCGAGAGGATTCGAACCTCCGACTCCTGCGTCCCGAACGCAGTACTCTACCAGGCTGAGCTACGCCCCGACTTGTCGGTCCGGCCTGCCGGCTACGGGCTGTACAACTTGCCCGGCAGGCCGTCTTGCTTTTTTCAGCGATCTCGGTTGATCGCGAAAGCGCAGAATTCTAGCAGAGAATCCCGGAAAGCGGAAACGGGGTAGCCGGAAATCGCCGTGATCGCCGCGTCCGCCTCGATCCGGGCCCGGGCGCGGGTGTAGTCCAGGGCGTCCGATTCCCGGATCGCGGCGGCGACGGCGGCGAAATCGCCTTCGCCGTTTTCGATCGCGGTGCGCACCAGTGTCTGCTGCGCCGGCGTGCCCACGTCCAGCAGGCGGATCAGCGGCAGCGTGGGCTTGCCTTCGCGCAGGTCGTCGCCCAGGTTCTTGCCCAGCGCCTCGGCCTCGCCGCTGTAGTCGAGCACGTCGTCGATCAGCTGGAATGCCGTGCCGGCGCGCCGGCCGTATTCCGCCGCCGCGGCTTCCTGGTCGGGCGTGGCGCCGGCCAGCACCGCGGCCAGCTGGGCCGAGGCCTCGAACAGCCGGGCGGTCTTGTAGCGCACCACCTGCAGATAGCGCTCCTCGGTCACCAGGGGGTCGTGCACGTTCAGCAGTTGCAGCACCTCGCCCTCGGCAATGACGTTGGTGGCATCGGCCAGGATCTGCATGACGCGGACCGAGCCGGTCTCGACCATCATCTGGAACGAGCGGGAATGCAGGAAGTCGCCCACCAGCACGCTGGCGGCGTTGCCGAAGACCGCGTTGGCCGTGGCGCGGCCCCGCCGCAGCGCCGATTCGTCGACCACGTCGTCGTGCAGCAGCGTGGCCGTATGGATGAATTCCACCACCGCGGCCAGCAAATGATGCTGCTGCCCCTCGTATCCCAGCGCCCGGGCGACCATCAGCAGCAGGGCAGGCCGCATCCGCTTGCCGCCCGCGCCTATGATGTAGTCGGCGATGGTGCGGATGAGCGGGACGTCGGAGTCGAGTCGTGCCCGGATGACGGCATCGACGCGCTGCATGTCGTCGGCAATGGGGGCGAACAGGGTCGGCAGGCTCAAGGGGAATCCGTGGGTAGACTGGCCGTTGCCGGCCAGGTGTGCAACAAAAGCCGAGATGCAACAACCGGCGGCATGGCGTACAGAGAGGCCCGCGAGCGGGCGGCGGCGCCCGAAAGCGCCGTGGCAACGAAATTATACCGGGGCTGTGCGCGGGGCGATGCCGGGATTGACGCCGCGGTACAACTCCGGTTATAGTCTATGGTTCGACCCCCATTGGGGGTTCGAGCTTTGAACAATCCAAGAGGTCATCCCATGTACGCGGTCATAAAAACCGGTGGCAAGCAGTATCGCGTTGCCGCTGGCGAAAAACTGAAGATAGAACAGATACCGGCAGACATCGGGCAAGAGATCACGCTGGACCAGGTCCTGGCAGTGGGCGAAGGCGATCAACTCAAGATCGGCGCGCCTCTTCTGTCCGGTGCCGTGGTCACGGCCAAGGTTCTTGCACACGGTCGCCACGACAAGGTCCGCATCTTCAAGATGCGTCGGCGCAAGCACTACCAGAAGCGCCAAGGCCACCGTCAAAACTACACCGAAATCCAGATCGGCACCATTTCCGCCTGATGGGAGCCCGGCGCGGCCGGGCACCGGAATGTAGGCAAGAATCGGTAACGAACAAGCAGGAGTGCAAACATGGCACAGAAAAAGGGCGGCGGTTCCACACGGAACGGCCGCGACTCAGAAGCGAAACGCCTGGGCGTCAAGGCCTACGGCGGTGAATTGATCCCGGCTGGCTCGATCATCGTTCGCCAGCGCGGCACCCGTTTCCACCCCGGCGTCAACGTCGGCGTGGGCAAGGACCACACCCTGTTCGCGCTGGTCGACGGCCGCGTGCAGTTCGCGGTCAAGGGCGCCCTGCGCAAGCATACCGTCTCGATCGATCCTGTGTAAGGGATAGGCCCCCCTACGCGCTGACGCGCGCCCAGCATGGTGAGCCCCCAGCCGCTGCGCGGCAGCCCCCCGAGGGGGCCGGGGCCCGCCTTGGGGCGGCCCGGCGCCGGGTCCCGAGGGGCGGCACTGGCGGACCGGCGGAGCCGGATCCGCTGTGCCCTGGATCTGGGCTTGGCTTCGTGGGGTAGGGTATGTGGTCACGGGGAGCCTTGGCTCCCCGGAAAAATAGCGCCGCCGCGCGATGTTACGCGTGGGGGCTTTTTTTTATGATCGCGCTAGTATTGGCACTTGCACGGTCATTTCTTTTGAATCTTTGAAACCCCGCCGCCGCGCCTCCCGGGATGCGGTGGATCCGGCTTTGCCGGTCCACCCGCATCGCCCCCCGGGGGGCGCGCGAAGCGCGTAGGGGGGGGCATGAAATTCGTCGACGAAGCCACCATCGAGGTAGTTGCCGGCAAGGGCGGCAATGGCGTGGCGAGCTTTCGCCGCGAGAAATTCATTCCCTTCGGCGGACCCGATGGCGGTGATGGCGGGCGGGGCGGCAGTGTCTACGCCGTGGCCGACCGCAACATCAATACGCTGATCGACTACCGCTACGCCCGTCTGCACCGCGCCCAGAACGGCGAGCAGGGCAGCGGTTCCGACCGCTATGGCGCCGGCGGCAGCGACATCACGCTGCGCATGCCGGTGGGCACCATGGTCTACGACGCCGAGACCAACGAGCTGCTGTTCGACTTGGCTACCCATGGCCAGAAGGTCGTGCTGGCCGCCGGCGGCAATGGCGGCCTGGGCAACCTGCACTTCAAGTCCAGCACCAACCGCGCGCCGCGGCAGTTCACCCACGGCCGCCCGGGCGAACAGCGCAAGCTGCGGCTGGAGCTGAAGGTGCTGGCCGACGTCGGCTTGCTGGGCATGCCCAACGCCGGCAAGTCCACGCTGATCCGCAAGCTGTCGAACGCCCGGCCCAAGGTGGCCGACTACCCGTTCACCACCTTGCATCCGAACCTGGGCGTGGTGCGCACCGACGCCGAGCGCAGCTTCGTGATCGCCGACATTCCCGG
This sequence comes from Pigmentiphaga daeguensis, assembly GCF_039523035.1. Classification (NCBI taxonomy): domain Bacteria; kingdom Pseudomonadati; phylum Pseudomonadota; class Betaproteobacteria; order Burkholderiales; family Alcaligenaceae; genus Pigmentiphaga; species Pigmentiphaga daeguensis. Next base: position 97,937 of record NZ_BAAAEN010000009.1, read on the forward strand.
GCTGATCGAGGGCGCGTCCGAGGGCGCCGGGCTGGGGCACCAGTTTCTGCGCCACCTGTCGCGCACGCGCCTGCTGCTGCACCTGGTGGACGTGGCGCCCATGGATCCCACGGTGGACCCCGTGCACGAGGCGCGTGCCATCGTCGAGGAATTGCGCCGCTACGACCCGGCCCTGTACGAGAAGCCGCGCTGGCTGGTGCTCAACAAGGTCGACATGGTGGACGACCCGCAGGGCCTGAAAGAGGCGTTCTGCCTGGAGTTCGGCTGGGACGGCCCGGTATTCTGCATTTCCGCGCTGGCCGGCGACGGTACCCAGGAACTGGCCTGGGCCGTCCAGAACTGGCTGGACGAGCAGCGCGAGGCCGAGCAGGCCTTCGACGAGGACCCGCGCTTCGTCGAAACCCAGGCGTCCGCGGCCAAGCCGGCGCCCGTCCGCCGCCGCCCGCCGCGCCGTGCGCCGGCCGATGGCGGTGACGCGGGGCCGCAGACGCCCGAAGATGCCCCCGACGACGACGGCGGCGATGCCGGCGGCGAAGGCGGCGATGGTGGTGGCGACGGCGATTGAGTTCCACGATGAATAGCACTTCCGTGATCGCCGCCGCCCGGCGGCTCGTGATCAAAGTAGGCTCCTCGCTGGTCACCGACGAGGGACGCGGCCTGGACCGGCGGGCGCTGCTGCGCTGGGCCGGGCAGATCGCGCACCTGCGCGCGCTGGGCAAGGAAGTCGTCCTGGTCTCCAGCGGCGCCATCGCGGAAGGCATGCTGCGCCTGGGCTGGGACAAGCGGCCCACGCTGGTACCCGAACTGCAGGCGGCCGCGGCGGTCGGCCAGATGGGCCTGGCGCAGGCCTACGAAAGCGTATTCGCCGAACATGCGCTGCATACCGCGCAGATCCTGCTGACCCATGAGGACCTGTCGGACCGCACGCGCTACCTGAACGCGCGGTCGACGCTGTTCACGCTGCTGCGCCTGGGCGTCGTGCCCATCATCAACGAGAACGACACGGTGGTCACCGACGAGATCAAGTTCGGCGACAACGACACCCTGGGCGCGCTCGTGACCAACCTGATCGAGGCGGACGCCCTGATCATCCTGACCGACCAGGCCGGGTTGTATTCGGCCGATCCGCGCAAGCATCCCGACGCGAAGTTCGTGTCGCATGCGCGCGCGGGCGATCCCGAACTGGAGTCCATGGCCGGCGGCGCCGGCAGCAGCCTGGGCAAGGGCGGGATGCTGACCAAGATCCTGGCCGCCAAGCGGGCGGCCGGCAGCGGCGCGCATACCGTGATCGCGTCGGGCCGAGAACCGGACGTGCTGGTGCGGCTGGCCGGCGGAACCTGCATAGGGACCGAACTGCGCGCCTCGCTGCCGCTGTTGTCGGCGCGCAAGCAATGGATCGCCGACCACCTGCAACTGCGCGGACGCGTCACCGTGGACGAGGGAGCGGCCCTGGCGCTGACCCGCGACCACAAGAGCCTGCTGCCCATAGGCGTGACCGCGGTCGAGGGCGAGTTCGAGCGCGGCGACGTCGTGGCCTGCGTGGACGCCTCCGGCAAGGAACTGGCGCGCGGGCTGATCAACTACTCCTCCGGTGCGACCCGCCGCATCATGCGCCAGCCCTCGAGCCGGATCGAGGCGCTGCTGGGCAGCATGGAAGAGCCCGAGCTCATGCATCGGGACAACATGGTCATCCGCTGACCGCGATTCTCCGTATATCGACGGCAACAACCCAGGCACGGGGGCGACGTTCCGATGGACGTCGTCCCCGTGCCTCTGTTATTTTGTGTACGCTGTACACATTTGTCGTCCCCACCCATCCACCATGCCGCGTGCCGGCATGAGGAGCTCATCCGTGACTGCCGACCTAGACCGCCGCAAACGCTGGCTGGCCCTGATGGTGCTGTGCCTGGGCGTGCTGATGATCGTGCTCGACACGACGATCGTCAACGTGGCGCTGCCTTCCATCCGCGATGACCTGAAGTTCTCCGAGACCGCGCTGGTCTGGGTGGTGAACGCCTACATGCTGACTTTCGGCGGCTTCCTGCTGCTGGGCGGGCGGCTGGGCGACCTGTACGGGCACCGGCGGCTGTTCGTCGCCGGCATCGCGCTGTTCACCCTGGCGTCGCTGGCCTGCGGGCTGGCCCAGTCCCAGGCCGTGCTGGTGGCGGCGCGCGCGGTGCAAGGCCTGGGCGGGGCGGTGGTTTCCGCGGTGTCGCTGTCCCTGATCATGATGCTGTTCCCCGAGCAGGAGGACCGCGCCAAGGCCATGGGCGTCTACGGCTTCGTGTGCGCGGGGGGCGGCAGCATAGGCGTGCTGCTGGGAGGCTTCCTGACCAGCGTGCTCAGCTGGCATTGGATCTTCCTGGTCAACCTGCCCATAGGCGCCGCCGTCTACGGCCTGTGCATGGCGCTGCTGCCGGCGAAGGGCGGCCAGCCCGGCGAGCGGCTGGACATGGCCGGCGCGGCGGCCATCACCGCCTCGCTGATGCTGGCCGTGTATGCGGTGGTCAATGGCAACGAACGCGGCTGGACCTCTTTCCATACATTGGGCTTGCTGGGCGCCGCCGCCGTCCTGCTGGCGGCTTTCCTGGCCATCGAGTCCCGGGTGCGCGCGCCGCTGATGCCCCTGGCGCTGTTCCGGCTGCGCAACGTGGCCACGGCCAACGCGGCGGGCGTGCTGTGGGCCGCCGCCATGTTCGCCGCCTTCTTCATTTCCGCGCTGTACCTGCAAGTGGTGCTGGGCTACAGCCCCATGCAGGTGGGCCTTGCTTTCCTGCCGGCCAACATCATCATGGCGGTGTTCTCGCTCGGCCTGTCGGCGCGGCTGGTGATGCGCTTCGGCATCCGCGCGCCGCTGGCCTGCGGGCTGGCGCTGGCGTCGGTGGGGCTGGCGCTGTTCGCGCGCGCGCCGATCCAGGGCGATTTCCTGATCGATGTGCTGCCCGCCATGTCGCTGCTTGGCCTGGGCGCGGGCATCGCGTTCAACCCCATGCTGCTGGCGGCCATGAACGACGTGGACCCCCGCGATGCCGGACTGGCCTCGGGGGTGGTGAATACCTCGTTCATGATGGGAGGCGCGCTGGGCCTGGCCGTGCTGGCCAGCCTGGCGGCGGCGCGCACGAGTTTCCTGCTGGAGCGGGGCGCCGCCGAGGCGGCCGCGCTGAATGGCGGCTACCAGCTGGCCTTCGCCCTGGGCGCCGCATGCGGCGCGGTGGCCGCGGTCCTGTGCGCGATGCTGCTGCGTCCGCCCGCCACGGCACGGGCGGGCGATTCCGCGCCGGCGGCGTAGCGGCGCCGGGCGGGCCGGGGCGGGAGGGGTACGGTCGGGCCAGATGCGCGCGGGCGTCGCTCGCGCTACCATCTGCCTGCGTCTTGGCCGACGCCTCCACGCAACGCAGGTTTCACTAGGTCTCCTCCGTATGCGCTACATCCTTTCGCTGGACCAGGGCACGACCAGTTCGCGCGCCCTGCTGATCGACCACGCCGGGCAGATCGTCGCCGTCGCCCAGAAGGAATTCCCCCAGTTATTCCCCCGTCCGGGCTGGGTCGAGCACGACCCCGAGGACATCTGGCAATCGCAACTGGCCGTGGCTCGTGCCTGCCTGGCGCGGGCTCCCACCTCGCTCGTGGGCAACGGTTATTCGCGTGCGCCCGCCATCGCGATCGGCATCACGAATCAGCGCGAGACCACGGTGCTGTGGGACCGCATCACCGGCAAACCGGTGGCGCATGCCATCGTCTGGCAGGATCGGCGCACGGCCGATCGCTGCGACCAATTGCGCCGGGAAGGGCATGAGGCGCTGATCCAGCGCAAGACCGGGCTGGTGCTGGACGCCTATTTTTCCGCCTCCAAGCTGCAATGGCTGCTGGACCACGTGCCGGGCGCCAGGCAGCGTGCGCGCAACGGCGAACTGGCTTTCGGCACCGTCGACGCCTGGCTGATCTGGAAGCTGACCAACGGCCGCGTGCACGCCACCGACGCCAGCAATGCCTCGCGCACGCTGCTGTTCGACATCCATCGCATGGCCTGGGACGAGGAATTGCTGGACGTGTTCGACATCCCGGCCAGCGTGCTGCCCGCCGTGGTGCCGTCGTGCGCGGTACTGGGCGAGACCGAGCCCGATCTGTTCGGCGCGGCGGTGCCGATCGCGGGCGTGGCGGGCGACCAGCAGGCGGCCACGTTCGGGCAGGCCTGCTTCGAGCCCGGCATGGTCAAGAACACCTATGGCACCGGCTGCTTCATGCTGATGAACACCGGCACCGTGCCCATGCCCAGCCAGAACAAGCTGGTGGCCACGGTCGGCTGGCAGGGGCCGGCCGCCGCCGATCCGGCCACGCGCACCGCCTATTGCCTGGAGGCGTCGGTGTTCATGGCGGGCGCCACCATCCAGTGGCTGCGCGACGGCTTGAAGATGATCGCCAGCGCCCCCGAGGTCGAGCCGCTGGCCGCCAGCGTGGCCGACGCGGGCGACGTCTACCTGGTACCGGCCTTCACAGGACTGGGTGCGCCCGACTGGGACGCCTATGCGCGCGGCACGCTGATCGGCCTGACGCGCGGCACGACCCGCGCCCACATCGCCCGCGCGGCGCTGGAGTCGATTGCGTTGCAGGCCACCGATGCGCTGACCGCGATGATGGGCGATTCCAGCCTGGCCGTCCGGGAGTTGAGGGTGGACGGCGGCGCCTGCGGCAACGACCTGCTGATGCAGATGCAGGCCGATTTCCTGGGCGTACCGGTGGTGCGGCCCCAGGTTACCGAGACGACGGCGCTGGGCGCGGCCCACCTGGCGGGCCTGGCCACGGGGTTCTGGGCCGACGGGGCCGAGATCGCCTCGCAATGGGCGCTGGACCGGCGCTTCGAGCCGTCGATGTCCGAGACCGCCCGCCGTGCCAAGGTCGAGCGCTGGCGCGAGGCGGTCGCGCGCTCCCGCGCGTGGGCCCGGACTTGACCGTGTCCACGCAGGCGCCGCTGCGTACCGACCGGGCCGGGTTGCTGGCCCGGCTGGCCGAGCCCCGGGATTACGACGTGGCGGTGATAGGCGGCGGCGCCACCGGCCTGGGCGTGGCGCTGGATGCGGCCACGCGAGGCCTGCGCGTGGTGCTGGTCGAGGCCCATGACTTCGCCAAGGGCACCTCCTCGCGCGCGACCAAGCTCGTGCACGGCGGCGTGCGCTACCTGGAGCAACGCAATTTTCCGCTGGTGCGCGAGGCTTTGCGAGAACGGCAGATCCTGTTGCGCAACGCGCCGCACCTGGCGCAGCCGCTGCCCTTCGTCGTGCCGGCCTACCGGTTCTGGGAAAAACCGTACTACGGAACGGGCCTGGTCCTGTACGACGTGCTGGCCGGCAAGGCCGGCCTGGGGCGCACGCGCTGGCTGGACGCGCGGGCCATCACGGCCCGCCAGCCCGGGCTGCGGACGCAGGGGCTGCGCGGCGGCATCGAATATTGGGACGGCCAGTTCGACGATGCCCGGCTGGCCATCGCACTGGCGCGCACCGCGGCGCGCGAGGGAGCGCTGCTGGTCAACCATTGCGCCGCCGTCGGCCTGGTCCGTGAACAGGGCAGGGTGGCCGGCGTGCGGTGCGAGGACCGCGAAACCGGCCGCTCGTACGTCCTGCGCGCCGCCTGCGTGGTGAACGCCGCGGGCATCTGGGTCGACGCGGTGCGGCGCCTGGACGCCCGCGCGGAGGCGGTCCAGGACACCATCGTGTTCAGCCAGGGCGCGCACGTGGTCGTGTCGCGCGACTTCCTGCCCGGGGACCGGGCGCTGCTGGTGCCGCGCACGCGCGACGGCCGGGTGCTGTTCGCGCTGCCCTGGATGGGCAGGACCGTGATCGGCACCACCGACACCCCCCGGCCCGGCCTGGAGCTGGAGCCGCGCCCGCTGGCCGAAGAAGTGGACTTCCTGCTGGGCGAGGCCGGCCGCTACCTGGCGCGCGCGCCGGGCGCCGGGGATGTCTCCAGCGCCTGGGCGGGCCTGCGTCCTCTGGTCCGCCCGGCGGGGCACGCCAGCACCAAGGATGTCAGCCGCGAGCACGTGGTCCGGATCGAGGACGACGGGCTGGTCACCGTGGCCGGCGGCAAGTGGACCACGTACCGCGCCATGGCCCGGGACACGCTGGACGCCTGCCTGGATGCCGGGTTGCTCGCATCCGCCGGTCCCTGCGTGACGGCGGACCATGCCCTGGTGGGAGCCGAGCCGGCCAGGCACAGCATCGGCGATGCCCCGGGCCTGTGGGGGTATGGCAGTGAGCGGGACGCGCTGCTTGCCCTGCCGGGCGCGGACCGCGAACTGGGCGGCGGATTGACCGAAGCCATGGTGCGCTTTGCCGCGCGCCACGAATACGCGCGCACGGTCGAGGACGTGCTGGCGCGCCGCTCGCGCCTGCTGTTCCTGGATGCCCGCCTGGCTCGCGAGCTGGCGGACGAGGTCGGGAGCCTGATGGCCGAGGAGACCGGCGTCGACGCGGGCGCCGGGGCGTTCCGCGATCTGGCCGACAGCTACTTGCGCTGGCCGGCGGATGCGTCTTCGTCGGGCACCACCAGCTTCTCCAGGTAGGCCAGGTCCTCGCGCAACAGCCGCAGGGATTCCTTGACGTCCGGCACCCGTGCCCGGCGCGACTCGTCGCGCCGCAGGGCGTGGATGGCCATGTCGGCGATGGCCTCGGCCACTTCCTGCTGGCCCAGGCGCCCGCTGGGCTTGAACCACCACGCGGTCCAGTTGCACATGCCGATCAGCCCGAAGGCCGCGACGTGGGGGTCGGCCATGCGGAAATGGCCGAGCTGGATGCCGCGTTCGATGATGCCGCTGAAGTCCGCCAGCACGCTGCGGCGCGCCGTATGCATGGAGGCGCGCTGGCGCTGCGTGAGATCCGATTCATTGCGGTCGGCCACGCGGAACTCGGCCGGGCGCGACAGGATGAGGTTGGCGTAGTCGGTGACCAGCTCCCGCAGGGCTTCGGCCGGATCGCGGTCCTGGCGGGAGACGGCGGCGTTGGCCAGTTCCCGGGCCGAGGTCAGGATCTCCTCGGTCAGCGCCCGCAGGATCGCGTCCTTGTTCTTGAAGTAGTAGTAGACGGCGGTACGGCTCAGGCCCAGCGATTCGGCGATGTCCTGCATGCTGGTGCCGCCCGTGCCGCGTTCGATGAAGAGCTTGGCGGCGGCGTCCAGGATGGCGCTGCGCAGGACTTCCCCTTTCATCGTCGCCTTGGTGGGAAGCTCGTTCACGGATAGGGACTTTCCAGGATATGCGGCCGGAACGGATGCCGGCCCAGGGGCCGATTATGGCATGTCGAAACCCCGTCTTCCCAGGGAAAACGGGGATGGCCGCGAATTTTTTTGACACCTCTGTCTGAATTTCTACGTGTATTGACAGTTTAGTCAAAAAATAGTCGAATGTGACAAAAGACGGTTGCACCAGCCGTCCGCGTCACCAGGAGACCCATCGTGAGCACCGGCGCCAACGCCCCCCAGCACGTCACCGCAGGATTCTTGAACACCGACTGGAACCCCCGCGACCTTCCGGCCGGCGCCTCCACCCGCAACGTCGTCCTGCGCACCGATGACGACGCCGCCACCACGGGTTCGCTATACCTGCCCGCGGGCCCCCGGCCCCGGACCGTCGTGTGCGTGATGCATCCGCGCGAATTCATGGCCTGCCACTACCTCATCCCCGACATCGTCGGCGCCGGCTACGCGGCCTGGTCGCAGGGCGCGCGCTCGGTCGGCAACGACCTGCGCCTGGAGCACGAGACCGCGCTGCACGACGTGGCCGCCGGGCTGGCCTTCCTGCGGAGCCAGGGGTTCGAGCACATCGTGCTGCTGGGCAATTCGGGCGGCGCGGGCCTGTATTCCTTCTACGTCCAGCAGTCCTCGCTTCCGCCCGCCGAGCGCATCGCCCGCACCCCGGGCGGCAGGCCGTCCGGCCTGGCCGGGCTGGAGATGCCCGGGGTCCAGGGGCTGGTGCTGGTGGGACCGCATCCCGGGCAGGGCGCGCTGCTGATGAATTGCATCGATCCCTCGGTGCTGGACGAAGGGGACGCGCTGTCGGTCGACCCCGCCCTGGATCCGCTGAATCCCGGCAACGGCTATCGCCCCGGCGGGCAGGCGCGCTATGCGCCGGAGTTCGTCGCGCGCTACCGGCAGGCCCAGCGCGCCCGCGTGGAACGGCTGGATGCGCTGGCGCGGCAGTTCATCGCCCAGCGGCTGGCGGCGCGCAAGGCGCTCAAGGGCCGCGAGGATGCCTCCCAGGCCGAGCGCCGGGCGGCTGCCCATACCCCCGTGATGACGGTCTGGCGCACCGATGCCGACCTGCGCTGCCTGGACCTCGGCCTGGATCCGTCGGATCGGCATCCCGGTTCGCTGTGGGGCCGCGATCCCTACGCCTCGAACTACGGCGCCGTCGGCTTCGCGCGCTTCTGCACGCCCGAGAGCTGGCTGTCGACCTGGTCCGGCCTGTCGTCCAACGCCAGCCTGGCCGCTGCCGCGGGCGCCATCGTCCAGCCCACCCTGGTCATCGAATACACGGGCGACCAGGCCTGCTTCCCGGGCGATGTGCGCGCCATTCACGACGCCCTGGCCACGGCCGACAAGCGCCATCTGCGGGTGCGCGGCGACCACCATGGCCGCGCGCTGGCCGAAGGCGAGGAGCCTGGCCGCTACGAGGCCGGCCGCCAGCTGGCGGCCTGGCTGCGCGAGCGTTTCGCGCACTGACCATCATCCATAGGCAAGGGGAAACGACATGAGCAGCAGCCCGAACGCCAGCGCCACGCTGGCAGGCAAGACGACCGCAGCCGCTCCCGGGGCGCCATCCGCCCACGGGCTGGCGCTGCGCGGCGTCGATCACACCGCGCGTCCCACCTGGAAGCTGCGCGAGACCGTCGCGTTCTACCGGGACATCCTGGGCCTGCCCCTGATCCACGTGATCTCGGCGCGCGGCTGGGGGCCGGCCACGCATCCGGACTTCCTGCATTTCTTCTTCGACAGCGGCAACGGCAGCACCATCGCCTTTTTTTATTACCTGGGCTCGGAGCCGCCCGAGGCCATGCGCGACCGTCCGGTCATGGCGCCCGTGCCCGACGACCACGTGTTCGACGCCACCCACACCGCCTGGCTGGTCCAGGGGCAGGACGAGCTGCGCGCGTGGAAGAAGAAGCTGGAGGATGCCGGCCTGCAGGTGTCGGTCGAGACCACCCATGAAGTGATCGAGTCGATCTACGTGCGCGATCCGAACGGCTACTTCATCGAGTTCACGCGCAAGCTGCGTCCGCTGACCCAGGTGGATGCCCTGGACGGCCACCTGACGCTGCAGGCCGCGCTGGAAGCCGAGGACGAGGCCCGGGCCGGACAGCGGCGCGTGTCGGACATCGCCGAAATCTGGTCGCGCAAGGCCCGGCTGGTGGCCGAGCACGTGCAGCCCGGCCAGGCGCAGGCCACGCCGGCGGTGCGCATCTTCGTGCCCCGCGTGCGCGAGTTCGCCGCCATCGTCGAGGATGCGCGCGGCCGCGGCGATTGCCGCGTACAGGCCCTGGGCGACTACGACCGCATCGAAAGCGACGGCCCCATCGAGTTCCGCCGCAAGACGCTGGGACTCAAGCCCGCCATCTGGTATGGCCTGTTCACCGGCGGCGTGCAGGGCCGCATAGAAACGCTGGACCGGGACCGGGTCCGCATCATTCCAGAGGCCGCCTGAAGCCCGGACGGAGGAGACCATCATGCAAGACATACGGCACCCGATAGAAGGGGTCATCTACCATCCGGCCGAACGCGCCGCATCCTACCTGGACAGCGGCGCGTGGATGCGGTCCTCGGTGGGCGACGCCCTGCGCGCCACGGCGCGGCGCCTGCCCGGCAAGACGGCGTTCATCTCCGACGAGGGCAGCCTGAGCTTCCAGGAACTGGACGAGCAATCGGAGCGGCTGGGCGCTGCGCTGCTGGAAGCGGGCCTCGCGCCCGGCGACCGCGCCATCTTCCAGATGGGCACCACGCTGGAAACCGTACTGGCGCTGGCGGCCTGCTACAAGGCCGGCATCGTGCCCGTCTGCTCGCTGCCCCAGCATCGCGAACTGGAGATCGGCCAACTGATCCGGCAATCGGCGGCGCGCGGCTATTTCGTGCAGGCCGATTTCCATCCCAGCTTCGACCTTGCTGCCTTCGCCCGCAAGATGGCCGAAGGCAGCGATACGCTGCGCCATCTGGTCGTCGCGCGTGGGCCGGCGGGCGAGGGCGGGCTGTCCCTGCGCGACCTGATCGCCGGCATGCCGCTCGCGGCCGCGCGCCGGCGCCTGGCCGAGGCGCCGCCGGGACTGGGCGACGTGCTGAGTTTCCAGCTCTCGGGCGGCACGACGGGGATGCCCAAGATCATTCCGCGCTTTCATGCCGAATACCTCGGCCATGCGCTGGCCTGCGCGGGCATGTACAAGCTGCGCGAAGACGACCGCTTCATGTGGGCGCTGCCGTTGCTGCACAACGCGGCCCAGGTGTACGTGCTGATCCCGGTATTCGCCATGGGCGTGTCCGCCGTGCTGATGCCCAGGCTGGACCTCGTCCGCATGCTGGAGCTGATCGAGGAACACCGGGTCACCCGCGCCGTCTCCATCGGCCCCATCGCCCCGCAGCTCATGACCTATCCGGACCTGGCCAGGCACGATCTGTCGGCCTTGCGCCTGTTCATCACCATGAGCCGCGCCGATCGCCTGGAGGCGCACCTGGGCGTGCCTTGTTCCAACCTGTTCGGCATCACCGAGGGGCTGCTGCTGGGGTCCCCGCCCGACGCGCCGGCCGCCAGGCGTTTCCAGACCCAGGGCTGCTCCGGCTGCCCGCAGGACGAACTGCGCCTGCTGGAGCCCGATTCGGAAAAGCCGGTGGCGCCCGGACAGATGGGCGAACTGTGCTTCCGCGGTCCCTCCACGCTGCCGGGCTTCTTCAACGCGCCCGAGGCGAACGCCCAGGCCTATACGTCGGACGGCTTCTATCGGACCGGCGACATGATGACCGCCCACGTGGTCGACGGCGTCACCTGCTACGCCTTCGAAGGCCGGCTGCGCGACAACATCAACCGCGGCGGCGAGAAGATAGGCTGCGAGGAGGTCGAAGGGCTGGTGGGCGCGCACCCGGCGGTGGCCGAGGCACGGCTGGTGGCCATGCCCGATCCCGTCTATGGCGAGAAGGGCTGCATCTACATCGTGCCGCGCCCCGGGCAGACCGCGCCGCAGGTCAAGGAACTGGCGGACTTCCTGGTCGCCCAGGGCCTGGCCAAGTACAAGTGCCCCGAGCGGGTCGAAGTGATCGACGCCTTCCCGGTGACCAAGGTGGGCAAGCTGGACAAGCCCGCGCTCAAGCGCATGATCGCCGAGAAGCTGGCGGGCGAGACCGGTGCCCAGGACCAGGATCCCGGGCAAGGGAGCCCGGCATGACCAGCACCGAACACGTGCTCTCGAGCACGCCCTTCGTCGTGCGCCGCCGCGTCAAATGGGGCGACTGCGACCCCGCCGGCGTGGTCTACACCGTGACCTTCGGCGAATACGTCATCTCCGCCGTCGAACTGTTCTACGGCATGCTGTTCGATTCCACGCCCCAGCGCGTCAAGGACGAGCTCGGCTTCGGCACGCCCAGCCGCGCGCTGTCGTTCGACTTCCGCGGTTCGCTGTGGCCGGACGACGAATTCGACATGCGCGTGACCGTGGAGGACATCCGCCAGCACACCTACGCGCTCGACATCACCGCCACCACGGCGGCCGGGCAGACCGCCTTCATCGCCAAGCTGACCCCCATCTGCGTCGCCCGCGGCGAACGCCGGGCCATCCCCGTGCCCGGCGTGCTGCGCGACGCCTTGTCCTCTTATCAGACCGCCTGCGGCGCCGCCGCGACGGCAGGGAGCCCCGCATCATGAAAATCGCCGTCATCGGAGCCGGCCCCGCCGGCCTGTACTTCTCGCTGCTGGCCAAGAAGCACGACCCGTCCCACCAGATCCGCGTCTACGAACAGAACCCCGCCGGCGCCACCTACGGCTGGGGCGTCGTGTTCTCGGACGTCGGCCTGTCCTTCCTGCAGGAGGCCGATCCCGAGTTCTTCAAGGCCTTCGTGGCCCACCACGAACGCTGCGACTACATGGAGATCGTCCACCGCGGCACCCACGTCCAGGTCCACGGCAACCACTTCTCGCGCACCGCCCGCATCGACATGCTGCGCGTGCTGGAAGACGCCTGCCGGCGCGAGGGGATCGAGATCGAACACGACCGCCGCATCGATGACGTATCCGCGCTGGCGCGCGAGGTGGACCTGGTGGTGGCGGCCGACGGCGGCAACAGCGCCGTGCGCAAGCAGTTCGCCGACCACTTCCAGCCCAGCTTCGAGAAGCGGCGCAACAAATTCGCCTGGTACGGCACCCGCCAGCGCTTCCACCCGGTCTCGCTCATCTTCCGCGAGACCCCGCACGGCGTGTTCATCGCCCACAGCTACCAGTACAGCCCCGAACTGAGCACCTTCCTGGTCGAGGTCGATCCCGACACCTGGCGGCGCGCCGGCCTGCACGAAGCCAGCGAGGACGAGAGCCGCCGCTACTGCGCCGACGTGTTCCGTCCCGAACTGGGCGGCAACGAACTCCTGACCAATCGCTCGCTCTGGTTCGAGGCCAACATCGTCCGCAACGAACGCTGGACCTGCGGCAACATCGTCCTGCTGGGCGATGCGCTGCGCACCGTGCACTTCTCGCTGGGCTCCGGCACGCGCATGGCCATGCAGGACGCCATCGCCCTGCACCAGGGGCTGGTGCGCCACCCCGGCGACCTGCAGCAAGCCTTCGCCGCCTTCGAAACCCAGCGCCGCCCCGCTTCGTCCAGCTTCCAGAACGCCGCCGCGCGCAGCCTGGACTGGTACGAAAACGTCGCCGACAAGATGCATCTCGACCCGGTCTCGTTCGCCTACGACTACATGCGGCGCACCGGCCAGGTCAGCCATGAAGACCTGAAACAGCGCGACCCCCATTTCGCGGCCGCGTGCGAGGCGCTGTCCTGCCACCAGCGGACGCCCGCGACAGCCTGATTCCCCCACACCAACGAAACACACACGAGGAGACACCATGAAAACCATCCTGCGCGGCGCCGCCGCCCTAGTCCTGGCCCTGGGCGCCGGCCATGCCGGTGCCCAGGCCCCCGCCTATCCCTCCAAGCCCGTGCGGATCGTCCTGCCGTACTCGGTCGGCAGCGGTCCCGACGCCGTCACCCGACTGGTCGGCGAAAAACTGTCCAAGACCTGGGGCCAGCCCATCATCGTCGAGAACAAGCCTGGCGCCAACGGCTGGCTCGCCATCGGCGACGTCAAGCGCGCCGCGCCCGACGGCCTGTCCCTGGTCGTGGTCGACAACACCCACATGACCCTGCACCCGCACCTGTACAAGAAACTGCCCTTCGACCCCGTTGCCGACTTCGAGCCCGCCTCGCCCGTCTACACCACCAACTTCTTCATCGTCGTCTCGGCCAAGTCCCCCTGGAACAACGTCGCCGACCTCATCGCCGACGCCAAGGCCAAGGGAGGCAACCAGACCTACGGCACCTGGGGCCTGGGCAGCGTCGCGCACATCGGCGCCTCCATGTTCCAGACCCAGACCGGCACCCACATGACCCACGTGCCCTTCAAGGAACTGCCGCAGCTCTACACCGCCGTCGCCACCGGCGAAGTCGACTGGGCCTTCGGCACCGCCGCCACCGTGGCCCAGCTCTACCAGGCCAAGAAGGTCAAGCTGCTGGCCCTGGCCGCGCCCAGGCGCCTGGCCCTGTATTCCGGCGTGCCCACCGTCTCGGAGGCCGGCGGTCCGGCCAACTTCGAACTCAAGACCTGGGTCGCCCTGTTCGCGCCCAAGGGCACCCCCAAGGCCGCCATCGACGCCATCAACAGCGGCGTCGCCAAGGCCGTGGCCGAGCCCGACGTGCGCAAACAGTTCGACACCTTCGGCTTCGAAGCCTGGCCCGCCTCGGCCGCCGACCTGGCCCAGGCCGTCAAGGCCGATACCCAGCGCTTCGAATCCGTCGTCAAGCTCGCTAATATCACCCTCGACTAAACCGCGCAGGAAACGCCATGACATCCCGCCTCTACCGCATCGGCCAGATCGTCCCCAGCTCCAACACCACCATGGAGACGGAAATCCCGGCCATGCTCCGCGCCCGCGAGGCCATCCGGCCCGAACGCTTCACCTTCCATTCCAGCCGCATGCGCATGCACAAGGTCACCAAGGAAGAACTCGAAGCCATGAACCGCGAAGGCCTGCGCTGCGCCGCCGAACTGGCCGACGCCCGCGTGGATGTCATGAGCACCGCCTGCCTGGTCGCCATCATGGCCATGGGCCTGGGCTACCACCGCCAGACCGAACGCGAGCTGACCGAGGTCGCGCGCGCCAACCACTGCGACGCGCCCGTCATGACCTCGGCCGGCGCGCTGGTCGAGGGATTGCACCGCCTGGGGGCCAAGCGCATCTCGCTCATGGCCCCCTACATGCGCCCGCTGACCGACCTCGTCGTGAAGTACATCGAGAACGAAGGTATCGAGGTGGTCGACGCCAAGTGCTTCGAGATCCCCGACAACCTGGAGGTCGGCCGGCGCGACCCCATGCAGCTGGTCGAGGACGTGAAGACGCTGAATACCCGCGGCGTCGACGCCGTGGTGCTGTCGGCGTGCGTGCAGATGCCGTCGCTGCCGGCGATACAGGTGGTGCAGGACCGGCTGGAGGTGCCGGTGGTCTCGACGGCGGTGTGTACGGTCAGGGGGATGCTGGAGAGGCTGGGGCTGGAGGCCGTGGTGCCGGGGGCGGGGGCGTTGCTGGCGGGGTAGGCCGGGTCAGGACGCGTAGCCGTCCGGATTCTGCGATTGCCAGCGCCAGCCGTCGGCACACATGTCTTCCAGGGTGCGGGTGGCTTGCCAGCCCAGGAGAGCCTGGGCGGCGGAGGGGTCGGCCCAGCATTCGGCGATGTCGCCGGGGCGGCGGGGTTGGAACTCGTAGGGGATCTTTCTGCCGCTGACCGTGCTGAAAGTGCGCACCAATTCCAGGACGCTGGTGCCCCGTCCTGTGCCCAGGTTGATTGCGGTAAAGCCCCCCATCGTTTCCTGGGCGTGTTCAAGTGCCTTGACGTGGCCGATGGCCAGGTCCACGACATGGATATAGTCGCGCACCCCGGTTCCATCCACCGTGGGGTAGTCGTTGCCGAAGATGTTCAGATGGGAACGTTTGCCAACCGCGACCTGGGTGATGAACGGAAAAAGGTTGTTGGGTATGCCCTGCGGCGCCTCTCCCAGCATCCCGCTGGGATGGGCTCCGATGGGGTTGAAATACCGCAGACAAATGGCCCGTCGTTCGGGGAACGCCGCGCACCAGTCACGCAGGACTTGCTCCACCATGGCTTTCGTCTGGCCATACGGATTCACCGGCGCGATCGGATGCCTTTCGGTGTACGGCTGTTCGCGCGGAATACCGTAAACGGTTGCGGATGAACTGAAGACGATGGTGCGGACCCGTGCCCGGTCCATCGCCTGCAGCAAGGTCAGCGTCCCGGCGACGTTGGTCTGGTAGTAGTCCAGGGGTGCAGCGACGGATTCGCCCACCGCTTTCAGGCCGGCGAAGTGCACCACCCCCTGGACGGAGGCTCCGCGTGCCGCGGCCTGGCGAAATACTGCATCCAGCGTGGCGGCATTCCTGATGTCTCCTTCGATGACATCGAGGGCATGGCCGGTCAACGCTTCGACACGCCTGAGCGCATGCACCGAACCGTTCGAAAAATCATCGAGGACGATCGGACGATAGCCGGCTTGGATGAGCTCGATCAGGGTATGGGGCCCGATGTAGCCGGCGCCGCCGGTGACGAGCAGGGTCGGGCTGGAAGCTCGTTGCAAGGCGTGACCTCGAAGGCTGGATGACATGGCGCCAACCATACCGGACCGGCGCGTGGGCATTGTAACGAAAAGCGCGGGTATTCCCGTGGATGAGCGAGGTGGTCGGGTTAAACTGCGGCTTCGCCGTCGGCCGGCCCCGTGTCGGGCTTTTTTTCTTCGTCTTCTAGGACTACTGCCAGATGGGACTTGTTCCAATCATCCTCTCCGGAGGCAAGGGTACGCGCCTGTGGCCGGTGTCTCGGGAACTGCATCCCAAGCCTTTCATTCGTTTGGCGGATGGCGAAAGTTTTCTCCAGAAGGCGTATCGGCGGGCCATCGGGCTCGACGGCGTCTCCCGGGTCATTACGGTCACGAACCGGTTGCTGTCGTTCAAGACGATGGATGAATATCGGGCGCTTGGCCTGTCCGAAATCGAATGCGGCATGATTCTGGAGCCTGTGGGACGCAACACGGCGCCGGCCTTCGCCGCCGCCGCGGCGACTGTGTCTCGGCGATTCGGGCCGCAGGAGGTATTGCTGTTTCTGACCGCCGACCACCTGATCGAGGATATTCCCGCGTTCACGCAGGCCGTGGAGCAGGCGGTTCGACTGGCAGAGTCCGGCAGGATCGTGACGTTCGGAATCCGCCCGGACGCGCCGGAGACAGGCTATGGCTACATCGAGGCATCGGGATCCGACGTGCTGCGGTTCGTTGAAAAGCCTACCCAGGAACGGGCGCAGGAGTTTCTTGCCAGTGGCCGATATCTTTGGAATTCGGGCATGTTCTGCGTGCGCGCCGACGTGGCCGAGGCCGAGCTGAAGTTGCACGCAGCCGATGTCTGGCAGTTCGCCGAGCAAAGCGCCGCATCGGCGCGCGTGCTGGAAGGGCGCCACGAATGGCAGGTCATGCTCGACGAGGCGGCCTTTGCCCTCGCGCCTGATATTTCCGTCGATCACGCTCTCATGGAAAAAACCGAAAGGGCGTCGGTCGTGCCTTGCGACATAGGCTGGAGCGACATCGGGTCCTGGGCGGCGTTCGGCGAGCTGTTTCCCAAGGACGGCGACGGCAACCGGATCGATGGCGACGTCATCGCGGTCGATACCGTGAATTGCTATGTCCATAGCGATGCCAGGGTCGTCGGTACCGTAGGTTTGAAGGATCTGGTCATCGTCGATACGCCCGATGCCTTGCTGGTCGCACATCGGGACAACTTGCAGGATATCAAGCAGGTCGTGGCGCGGCTCAAGCAACGGGGGGACGATGCCTACCAGATTCATCGAACGGTTCACCGTCCTTGGGGCACCTATACGGTCTTGGAAGAGGCGCAGCGGTACAAGATCAAACGCATCGTCGTTCATCCCGGGCAGACCCTTTCCCTGCAGATGCACCACCATCGCAGCGAGCATTGGGTCGTCGTAAGCGGCATGGCGAGCGTGACGAATGGAGATCAGACTTTCCTCGTGCGTAGCAACGAGTCCACGTATATCCCTTCTGGCCACAAGCACCGGCTGGAGAACCCGGGGATCATCGATCTTGTCATGATCGAAGTGCAAAGCGGGGAGTACCTGGGCGAGGACGATATCGTCAGGTTCGAGGATGCCTATGGCAGGGGCTGAATGGGGGAGGTGGAGCGCATGGCCATGTTCATCGTGCCGGAGGCATCGCCTGAAACATGTCTGATGTGAACGAGCCTTTCATTTCCGGCCTTGTCTCGGTCGTCATGCCTGCGTACAACTCGGCTGCGACCCTTGCTGCCGCCATCGAATCGGTGCTTGCCCAGGAGTACGGCGAACTCGAGCTCTATGTCGTGGACGACCATTCCATCGACGCGACCCGTCGTCTTGCCGAGGCATTCGCAAAAAAGGATGCCAGGGTCCGTGTGCTGAGCACGGACTCGGGAAAAGGCGTCGCTCCTGCTCGCAATACCGCGTTGCGCCGTTGCAGGGGGGAGTTCGTAGCCTTTATCGACGCGGACGACAGGTGGGACCCTGAAAAACTTCGGGTGCAACTGGCAGCCCTGTCCGATTCCGGCCTTGCCCTTGCCGCGACGAGTTACCGTGTCGTGGACCAGCATGGCGCAGACTGCGGCCTGGTCCGGATCGACGGAACCGCCGGCTATGGCGACCTGCTGAAAGGCAATGTGCTGGGCTGTTCCACGGTCGTGGTCGATCGCACACGGACAGGCACTTTTCTGATGCCCGAGGAAGTCAATGAAGACTACCTGACCTGGCTGGCTTTGACGAAAAAATACGGGCCGGCGTTGTGCGTTCGCCAGGTGCTTGCCACCTACACCAAATCCAGCGCATCGCTATCGGGTTCCAAGCTGCGTGCGGCACAATGGCAGTGGCGCGTCTATCGCGAGGTGCTGAAGTTTTCGGCCGTTCGCTCCGCGTATCTGTTCGCTCACTACGCCTGCAGAGGCGTGGGAAAGCATTTCTTTTCCGGCCGATCGGCTGAGCGGCCGTCGTCGAATTCAGCATGATAGTTTTCATCCGCTCACATGTTCCCCAGCTCGATGGAAGGATGCGGAAATACCGGCAGGCCTTGGCGGAAGCCGGCATGCGGACTGTCGCCCTGGGCTGGCTGCGGGGCGAGAGCATCCCGAATGTGGACGAAGCCAACGACGCCTTTTACCGGCGCCCGGCTCCGCTGGGAGGCGGCTGGCGGAACGTGCTGAATCTCGTGCTGTGGAATGGTTTCGTATTGCGGTGGCTGTGGCACAACCGGCGCGATATCGATCTCGTCCACGGTGTGGATTTCGACTCCTGTCTTCCCGCCTACGTGTTCAGTCGCTTGCGCCGGGTGCCTTTCGTGTTCGACCTCTACGACAAATATACGGAGACCCGCGGCATGGCGGGCCCGGTCGCGGCTGTGATCGACACGCTGGAATCCTGGGTGGCGAGCAAGGCCGATCTCGTCCTGCTGGCCGATGCATCACGCTACGAACAGCATGGCTTGCGCCCGTCTTCCCGCATCCGGGTGCTTGAAAACGTGCCAGTGTCCGGGCACGACTTGTCCTACCGGACGGTTCAGCCGCAGGTGCCGATACGTATCGGCTATTTCGGTGTCCTGGAGGAACGCAACAGGGGACTGGAAGATCTGATCGCCGCCTGCACACGCTCGGCGGGCAAGGTGGAGTTGCATCTGGCCGGTTATGGTCCGGTGGCGCCGTTGGCGCGAGAGGCGGCCCGACAGCATGAAAACGTGACGTTCCATGGCGCGATGGACGTGGCGGCGGGCCTCTCCTTGATGTCGTCGATGGACGTCGTGGCGGGTTTCTATTACCTGACCGTGCCCAATCACCGCTTTGCCGCTCCCAACAAGTATTACGAGCATCTGCTGCTGGGGCGACCGTTGCTGACGACGAAGGGGACGCCACCCGGGGACAAGGTCGGTCAATATGAAACGGGCTGGGCATTGGACGAAGGTGAAGCCCCTATTCTGCAGTGGCTGGCTGATGTCGGCCCGGCAGAGATCGAAAGGCGTGGCCGAAATGCCCGGATGAAATGGGATACGGAGTACGAGAACTATTACGAGGAGAACTATGCCGGGTTTTATGCCGAGTACGTGCGCGGCCGAATTGCGGCGCGCAGGAATGATCGGGTGAAATGATGAAAGTCCTACTCGTATTTGGCACTCGCCCCGAAGCCATCAAGATGGCGCCGGTATACAAGGCGCTGATGGCCGCCAAGGGCGTGCAGGCGGAAGTGTGCGTTACGGGACAGCACCGGGAAATGCTGGATCAGGTTCTTGACTGGTTCCGGATGAAGCCCGCCTACGACCTGAGCGTCATGAAGAAGAACCAGTCCCTGTCGGACATCACTTCCCGCATTCTGACTCGGATGGATGAGGTCTTGTCGGCATCCAGGCCGAACCTCGTGCTCGTCCATGGAGACACCAGCACGACCTTCGCTGGCGCGTTGGCGGCCTTCTATCACAAGATTCCCGTGGGCCACGTCGAAGCCGGCTTGCGCACGCACAATCTGCTGTCGCCGTGGCCGGAAGAGGCCAACCGCCAACTGACTTCGGTGTTGACCCGCTTCCATTTCGCTCCGACGACGACGGCGCAGCGGAACCTGCAGGGCGAAGGGGTCGCCGCAAGCAACATTCACGTCGTGGGTAATACTGTCGTGGACGCCTTGCTCGAAACGGCTGCGCGTTTGAAGAGCGAAACGCTGGAACTGGAGATGCGTGCGCGTTTCTCCTTCATTCGCCAGGATGCCCGCATGATCCTGGTGACCGGACATCGGCGCGAGAATTTCGGAGCCGGTTTCGAACAGATCTGCGCGGCGTTGAAACAACTGGCGCAGCGGAAAGATCTCGACATCGTCTATCCCGTCCATTTGAACCCGCAGGTGCGAGAGCCGGTTCAGCGGGTGCTGGGGAAAATCAGGAACGTGCACCTGATCGAGCCGTGCGACTACATGTCCTTCGTGTGGCTGATGCAGCGCTCGTACCTCATCCTGACCGATTCGGGAGGCGTCCAGGAAGAGGCGCCGTCGTTGGGCAAGCCAGTCCTGGTCATGCGGGATACGACCGAGCGGCCCGAAGCCGTGGAGGCGGGAACGGTCAAGCTCGTGGGGACCGATTCGGACAGGATTCTGGACGAGGCCTGGGCCCTGCTGGATTCCACGGAAAAATATCGCGCCATGGCGGAAAGGCACAATCCCTACGGAGATGGCCGCGCCGCCGAACGGATCGTGAGCTGCCTGCTACAGCAGTTGCCGTCCTGAAGACGGGGCTGCTGTGTCACGTGTCTGGCGTGTCACCTGCCTGTTTCCAATTGCTTGAATAGCGCATCCCACAGCGCGCCTACTTTCTCCATCCTGTAAGCCTGCGCTGTCTTCAGCGCTACGAGGCTCATGGCTTGTCTGACGGCGGGGGCGTCGATCAGCGTTTTTATTCCCTTGGCCAGCGCACCAACATCTTCCGGGGCGCACAGCAGGCCGTCGACCTGATCCGTGATGATGTCCCGCGGACCGAAGTCGCAATCGAACGAGACGATGGGCAGTCCGCAGGTTTGAGCCTCCAGCATGACCAGGGGAAAACCTTCGAATCGAGAACTCACCGCCAGCAGTGACGCGGTCTCGTAGAACGAAGCCAGATCGTTCGAAAAGGGAAGAAACTCGACCGAACTTCCCAGGTCCAGTTCCTGGGCCTGCCGCTCCAGCTGTGTGCGCAGTTCACCTTCGCCGATTATCGACAGGCGCCAACCGGCAACATCACTCCTTATGAGATGCCATGCCGCCAACAACAGGTCGAACCCCTTTTGATGGCTGCAACGTCCCACGGCTAGAACAATTGGCTGTCTTGTCCGTCCAGCGGACGGCACGAGGTTTACCGGATTCGGTATTTGCACGACAAGCCGGTTGTATCCGTGCGCTTCATAGTAGCGTCGTTGCGTGGAGGTCAGTGCGATCAGGGCGTCGGCCCTGGGGTACAGCAACCGGCATAACCAGCGAGTGTGCCGTCCAAACCCGCGCGGGTTGTTGTGGTCGCATATCACCAGTTTGAACCTTCGGCCGAGCATGAGCAGGAGCAGGGCCGACCAGGGGCCATTTGCGACCACGACATCGGCCGAGGCCAGCGCCGCACTCTGTTTCAGGCGGCGTAGAGCCTTCCAGTATTCGAGCAGGCGCTGCCAGCGGCGGCTCCTTTCTTTCCCGCCGAGGCTGTGAACCGCCACCCTCGCATCGAGATCGTACGGAGGAATGACGGGTTCTTGCCTGATCAGTAGCGTCACTTCGTGGCCTTGTTCCGCCCAGTGGCTGCTCATCAAGCTCATGACGCGCTCGACTCCGCCTTTTATCCTGAACTCATCGTAGACTGAGACGATTCTCAAAGCGCACGCACTCCCATACGCGATTTACGAAGCTTGAAAAATACGGTGCCCATGCCGATTGATGCGGCGGTCGTATATCCAGCGATCAGCCCGGCAATGCCAGTCAGCCATTCGCCCCGATCGCCCAGCCACAGCACCAGGAAGCACACCAGGAATCCGCCCAGCCACTTCGCGGCAATCAACCTGAAGTACCTCAGGCGTACCAACAAGGCCGTGACCCCGGTATCGAAGAAACCGACTACCGTGATCCACGAGGCTGCGCGCAAGATTTCCTGCACTTGCACGAATCTTTCCCCAAAAATCGCGGTGGTAAGTAAACCGGAGAAGAGATAAAAACCAATGACGGCTGCGAGCCCCAGGCACGTCAATATTATCAAGAGCCGTCCGGCGTTTCTGGCCACTATTGACAGGTTCTCATGTCGATACAAGAGTCTTGGGGTCAGGGCTGTCATGACGACAGGCCCGAAGAACATGACACTATCCATCAGACTCATGGCCGCGGCGTATTCGCCAAAAATCGCTGGCGGCAGTGAAATGCCTAGAACCAGCCGGTCCATGCGCTGCATGCCTATCATCAAGGCAAGCCCCAACCATACGGGGACGCTCGCCCGAAGCAATCTCGCCGTGTGTCGCCGCGTTGGACGCCAGTCCCAGGGCCGCCCGTCATCCGCGATGAGGTAGACGTAGGCAGCGGCGATGACGATGGTTTCAGCCAGGTAGATTGCCAGCATCGAGAGGACACCGCCGCCCAGCGCGGCGACCCCGGCGATAGCCACCAGCTTCAGGACACTTGTCTGGAAGCGGATGCGCGCGATCACTCTGGTATTGGACGCGGATTCTCTGATGATCCGCAGGATATTGAAGGGTTCCGCGATGAGCAGACTCAGCGCCATGATGGCCACCCCTTGTCCGACCGTGCCGCTGAACCAAAACAATCCGCTCGTTGCCATGAGAAGCATGGCAACGCCGCCAAGGGCCAACCGGATCAATAGTGCAGAACCCAGGATGCCTTGCCGGGATTTTACGTAGGACAGTTTCACCAGATCCGGAGCGATGACTTCCGCTCCGCAGCCCAGCGTAACTGCGGAAAAAATGAACAGCACGGCAAGTACGTACTGAAATTCGCCGTAATGCTGGGGACCCAATGCCCGGGCAATGATTCCTATGGATATGAAGGAAAAGGCCAGTTGCACGGCCTTCTCTATGGATAGCCATGCCAGACTATGTATGCTGGGATTTCGCAGCAGATTTGCGCAGCGGTCGAAACGCATGGAGGGCGGGCCTATATCGATAGTCGCGGCATTCAAGCAGATTCAGAGCTTTCTTCGGATAGATGCTTTCGTGATGCTCGCGCGAGCCCGCATACCCGTGCTCCTTGCCCTGGAGCCCCTGGGGGCCACGGTTTTCAGAAGATGCGTGCGCGGATCATGCCTGGCGAACTGCTCTACAGTCCGTGTCATGTCGTTTCGACCGACGCCATGCAAGCCAACGGTTCCATGCAGAGCCGGCGGCGATTGCATCGGGACTGATGGCGAAGAACAGCCACAGGAAGGGAAGATGGAAGTACGCGCCCTTCAGCAGGAATACCCCTATCAGTAATAATGTTGATGGCCGGTAACTCGTGAACAAGTAGGCAGAAAAAACAAGCAGGATGACGATGCCGACACCCAGGCCGTAGGTGGTAAGAGTGGTGATGGGAAAGGTCAGGTCGTTCAGCGCCTGGTAGTACATCGGGTCGCCGCTGATATAGCCTTCCAGTCCATAGCCGGTTGCCCACAGCGTCGGGGTTTTCAAAAATTCTTCGATTACCTGGAATTTTACCTGCGTGCTCGGATCGTTGTTGTTTCCAACCTCGGCCGAACGGGTCACGGCATGCCCCAGCGGGCTGTAGGCGTCGCTCGGGATTATTTGTGAAAGAAAATATTGTCCGCCGAAGTAAACGACTATCGCGATCAGGCCGACACGAATGTTGATGAATAAGAGAATCAGGAAAAAAACGACCAGAGCGAGCAGCGACGAGGTAAGCACAAGGGATATCATGCCCGCCCACCAGAGCGTGGTCATTTTTCTCTGGCGGACATAAAGTGCAATGCAGAGCCCGGCCATGACCATGGCGTAAAGGGCTGGCTCGTCAAAAACCCCGGTCGGCCGGTACAAATCTCCCTGGAGCGATCGGTGTCCCTCTCCTCCCAAGGCATTGCCTATGTCCAGATCATAACCCCAGCCGTACCATGCGATGAGTTGCGCGACCATGACCGTCAGGTGGAGCGCAAGGCACAGCTTGATGGCTTTTGTGGTTGCGTCGGAGTACTGGTTGTAGGCATGAACGAGCGTGGGAGTCAGCACGCAGCCGAAGCCGATCATCAGCGTATTTTTCAGAGATCGGCTGGAAACGGGAGGAACGAGAATATATCGGGCGACGAAATAGGCGGCGATGATGGCCGCCAATAATATCAGGCGCCGGTCGATCTCGAACCGCTGTCCAGAGGACACATGCAGTGCGACGAGCCCGCATGCGGACAGGGCCCAGCCGTAGGCGGCGATCGATGAAAAACCCAATGCGGTATCGAAATACAAGGTGGGCAACAAGATGGAGAGGAAAATCAGTCCATCGTGCAACGGTTTCGAATTTTTCAAAGAAAAAATCACTAAAAATATGATGTAAAAATCATGATGGCTGGCTGCGCCGGAAAACATGGATTTTCCGGCGCTTGACCGCATTTCGTCAAGGTTGAGCGCGGAGTTTTTTGTCGACCGAGGTGTTTCTTAGGTTTTTACTCTTTGGCGCCATGTCTGCCTGTAACTGATGGCGACGACATGCGAACTGTCGTGCGCCCGTCCTTGGTGATCGGAATACTCCATCAGGTCAAAATTGGATTTACTGCGAAGGCCACGGCGATGCCAATGCCGATACCAGCGGCAATTTCCAACGAGTATGCCCCATGCGGTCAGAGGCGGTGGATGACCGAAACACCCTACGGCCAGTTTGTTGATTGCCGTCGCGTGCTTGCCCACTTGCCGGCGCAGGCTGCTGGCGTCGAGCGTGACGATAAAGGCCAGCGTGATAGCTACGCCGAAAGCGGGATGTTCGACTCCCCTCTTGAGGGCGATCAGCGCGGCCGTGCTGCTGACGAGGGCGCTATGGTTGCTGGGCAGGCCACCGTACCACAACACCAGCGGCGCGAACAGCGTCCGGCCGCACGCCGTCGCAAGTATTTTGCGCGATGACGGTACGCTGACCTACACCTACGATGCCAACGGCAGCATGCTGACGGGGGCGGGTCACACGGTAACCTACACCGGCTTCAACATGCCGGCCACGATCACCGGCAACGGCACCACGCTATCCTTCGTGTACGACGACACGCATCAGCGGGTCAAGCAGATCGCCCCTTCGGGCACGGTGTACTACGTGCACCCGGACAACGTTGGCGGCCTCTTCTACGAGAAGGAGGTCAAGACCGGCGGGGTGATCGAACACAAGCACTACATCACCGCCTCGAGCGGCACGGTTGCGATCTACACGACGCGCAGCACCAACGTGACGACGCTGCGCTATCTGCACAAGGATCATCTGGGTTCGACCAACGCGGTCTCGGATGAGACCGGTGCGGTCGTTGAGCGGCTGGCCTACGATGCGTGGGGCAAGCGCCAGTTCCCGAACGGCACGACCGATCCGGGCAATACCCTCGCGGGCGTCAACACGGATCGGGGCTTTACGGGGCATGAGCACCTCGAAGAGGTGGGGCTCGTGCACATGAACGGACGGATCTACGATCCGGTCATCGGGCGCTTCATGAGTGCCGATCCGATGATCCAGGCCCCGTACAACCTGCAGTCCTACAACCGATACTCCTATGCCTTTAATAGCCCGCTGAACGGCGTCGATCCGTCAGGGTTTGGACTATTCGATTTCGTTGGCGACGTGCTCGGAGGCGTCGCGGACGGAATCGGTGCTATCGGCGAGGGGATCGGCGCTATCGGCGAAGGGATCGGTAGTATCTTAGACTCCAGAATCGGACGTATGGGCCTGGCCATCGGTGTGGGTTATATGACTGGAAACTGGTATCTGGCAAATTTTGGAGGGTGGAGCGGAGCGCCCGTGGCGGCCGGCGCGCTAGGAGGTTTCTCCGGAACGATGGTAGCAACGGGTGGGGACTTCGAAGCTTCGTTAAAAGGCGCAATTGTTGGAGCAGGGTTTGGTTGGGCAGGAGGGCTGGAGGGGAACCTGATCTATGCCGGGCACGCGGCCGTAGGATGTGCCAGTGGGGAATTGCAGGGTGGTGGTTGTCTGCGCGGCGCCGCCTCGGCCGTGGCCGGCAAGCTGATGACGGTCAATACAAAGGGCTGGGAGAACTATGAACGATTCGCCATGACCGTGGCGGTTGGCGGAACAGTCTCTGTTATTGGTGGTGGGCAATTCGCTAATGGTGCCATAACTGCTGCTTACGGGTATTTGTTCAATCAGGTCATGACGAAACTACAGGCTGAAGCAGCAGCAAATGCTCGAAATAATGCCGTCATGCGGGGAGAGTGCCCTGCAGGGTTTGAAAATAACTGTGCTGGCCTGCCCAGGACGACAGGGACTCGCAACGGAGTAGATGCATTGGAAACGATTGGAACATTTTCGGGTGCGGCTGCTGCAGTAGCCTTTAAAAACCCTCAACTTGCTCTCCGTCTGACGACCATTTCTTTTGTGTCATCTACTGGGACTCAACTTCTTGAGCCAAACTTCGGAAGGGCTGCTCTTGATTTTCAGTTGAATCTTTTGAGTCATCAACTAGAAACCCGCTTTCCTATGACTGCGCCAGTCAATTTTATTATAAGCGAGTCTTTCAAGTTGACTCCTACGTATCGACTCATGGCAGATAAGATAAATAATGAAGTGAGAGGGAAGTAGTGTTTAGGCGCTCAGAGCGGATTGCGTGGTGCGGTGCAATCTGTGGATGTGTTTTGGTGTGGGGGGGTATTTTATTTCTAAATGGTTTTTTGTTTAAATTGGCTTTTTTTGTGGGGTTGGGTATAGGCTCTGGCTCCGGAATTGTCTTGCGCTGGATAGGCATGGAGCGTTTAAGAGAGGAGTCCAAGCTGAAACCACCTTTTGACTAAGCCTTACTTATCTTTAGTTTGGCTGTGCCCATATACGCAAGCTTTTGATACCGCTGGCTACTTTCGGGCGAGACGCCAGTGCAGAGGCTCAAGCCCGGTGCGAGAAAAACGCACCGGGTCTGTCAGGAATTCAGTGTTCAAGGCGGGTTGAACATCAGGGGTGCGGGGCACACGAACCGCTCTTCATAAAGAAGAGCGAATGATTCATGGCTGTCTTCCAGTCATGGGCAGAGCGGCTCCACTTGGCGGTGATATTGCGCAGCGCCATCCAGATCAGCTTGGTGGCGGCTTCGTTAGTGGGGAAGTGGCCTCGGGTCTTGATAATCTTGCGCAATTGCGAGTTGAGATTCTCGATGGCGTTGGTCGTGTAGATGACCTTGCGCACGCCAGAGGGGAACGCAAAGAAGGGAATTACGCGATCCCAGGCGTTACGCCAGGCGACACTGACCGTCGGGAATTTCTGACCCCACGGTCCATCCGCAAACGCGTCAAGCTCGGCCTGGGCCGCCTCTGCGCTGGGGCCGTGTAAACCGGCTTGATCGCGGCGGCCAAGCCACGACGATCCTTCCAGCTGGCGTAGTCCAGGCTGTTGCGGATCAGGTGGACGATACAGGTCTGCAGGGTGGTCGCCGAAAACACGCTGCTAGTGCCTCGGGCGTGTCTTTCAGGCCGTCGGTGACGGCGATCAGGATGTCGGCTACGCCACGGGCGGTGCGTCGAAGAACACGACGGGGCACATGGATTCCAGTGGCCGGGCCTGCCAGGCCGTCACCTCGGCCACGACTTCGTCCGTGACCAAACTGATGAACTTGGGCGACACCTCGGTGGCGTATTGTTCTTGCAGAAAGCCCTGGATTCTCCCGCACGGTCATGCCCCGGGTGTACATGGCGACGATCTTATCGTCGAAGCCTGTGAACCGTCGTTCGTGCTTGGGGGGCAGCACCGTCTTGGCCCCCTTGCCGTTGCGCTGATTGGTCACGGTGGCGGGCTTGGCCGCGCCAACTGAGTAGCCAAGATGATGGTTCAGATTCGCCAGCGGGGTCTTCGGTTTGCGGGGCATACAAACTCCTTGAGCGCATGTTATGCCTTAAACACGAAATTCCTGACAGGCCCATCCCAGACATGCCCTGTTGCTTCTTACCGCGCAGCATCGGCGTGCCCCCGCCGAACCAACCGCAGCACCCACTGCCCAAAATCATCCACAAACAAGAACACCACCGGTATCACCAGCAAACTCAAAAACGTCGACGTGATCAACCCTCCCAGCACCGCGATCGCCATAGGCGACCGGAAGCTCGGGTCCGCGGCTCCGTAGCCGATCGCGATCGGCAGCATCCCGGCGCCCATCGCCATGGTGGTCATGATGATGGGCCGGGCCCGCTTGTGGCAGGCGTCGATCAGGGCATCCCAGCGGCTCATGCCGGGCACGGCCGGCCGCACGTCGGTGGCGGGGTGTCCCCGCCGCGCCAGGATGGCGTATTCGACGAGCAGGATGGAGTTCTTGGTGGCGATGCCCATCAGCATGACCAGGCCGATCAGCGAGGGCATGGAGAAGCTCTTGTGCGCGATGAGCAGGCCGACGAAGGCGCCGCCCAGTGACAGGGGCAGGGCGGCCAGGATGGTGACGGGGTGCAGGAAGTGCTTGAACAGCAGCACCAGCACGACGTAGATGCACAGCACGCCGGTCAGCATGGCCAGGCCGAAGCTCTGGAACAGTTCGCCCATGACTTCGGCGTCGCCCACGGTGGCCTGGCGCACGCCAGGCGGCAGGTTCTTGATGGTGGGCAGGTCGGCCACGCGCTGGGCGACTTCGCCCAGGTCCATGCCGGCCAGCTCGATCTCGAAGTTGATGTTGCGCGAGCGGTCGTAGCGGTCGATGACGGACGGTCCCGCGGAGAAGTCCAGGGTGGCGACCTGGTCGAGCAGGACCGGGCCTCGCGTGCCGGGCACGGACAGGCGGCCGAGCAGGGAGAGGTCTTCGCGCGCGGCCTCGTCCAGGCGCACGACGATGGGGACCTGGCGCTGCGACAGGTTGAGCTTGGGCAGGGAGATGTCGTAGTCGCCGACGGTGGCGATGCGCAGGGTGTCGGCGATGGCGCTGCTGGTGACGCCCAGGTCGGCGGCGCGGGCGAAGTCGGGGCGCACGGCGATCTCGGGGCGGATGAGGCTGGCGGTGGACGAGATGTTGCCCAGGCCCGGTATGGTGCGCAGTTCCTTGGAGACGGCCAGGGCCGCCTGGTTCAGCGCGTCGGGGTCGTCGCCGGTCAGGACGAGCACGTATTTGTTGTTGGACCCGCCCAGGCCGACGCGGCTGCGCATGCCGGGGATTTCCTGCAGGGCGGCGCGCATGTCTTCTTCGATGCCTTGTTTCTTGGGGCGGTCTTCGCGCGGGTCGAGCTGGATGGTCAGGGTGGCCTTGCGGACCTCGGCCGCGCCGGACATGGAGAACGGGTCGCCGCCGGCGGTACCGCCGCCGATGGTGGTGTAGACGCTGCGCACGTGCGGGACCTTGGCCAGCCGCAGGCGGACGAGTTCGGCGGTGTCCAGGGTCTGGGCCAGGGTGGAGCCAGGCGGCAGCTCGACCACGACCTGGGTCTGGGAGTTGTCGTCGGCGGGCATGAAGCCGGCGGGCAGCAGCGGAATCATGCCGATCGACAGGATGAAGAACACGGCGGCCCCGAGCACGGTCAGCCAGCGATGGCGCAGGCAGGCAGCCACCCAGCGCATGTAGGTCTGCAGCCAGCGCGGCTCCTTGCCCGCGTGCACGGCGGGCTTGAGCAGGTAGGCGGCCATCATGGGCGTGAGCACGCGTGCGACGATGAGCGAGGCGAACACGGCCAGCGAGGCCGTCCAGCCGAATTGCTTGAAGAAGCGTCCGGCGACGCCGCTCATGAAGGCGGTGGGCAGGAAGACGGCGATCAGGGTGAAGGTGGTGGCGACCACGGCCAGTCCGATTTCGTCGGCGGCTTCCATGGCGGCCTGGTAGGGGCTCTTGCCCATGCGCAGGTGGCGCACGATGTTTTCGACTTCCACGATGGCGTCGTCCACCAGGATGCCGATGACCAGGGACAGCGCCAGCAGGGTGATGACGTTGATCGAGAATCCCAGGAAGTACATGCCTGCGAAGGCGGGGATGACGGACAGCGGCAGCGCGACGGCGGAGATCAGCGTGGCGCGCCAGTCGCGCAGGAACAGCCAGACGACCAGCACGGCCAGCAGCGCGCCTTCGTACAAGAGGCGCATGGAGCCGTCGTATTCCTCCTGGACCGGCGTGACGAAGTTGAAGGACTCGGTGATCTGCAGGTCGGCATGCTGGGCCTTGAGTTCGTCCAGCGCGCGCTGCACGCCCGCGGCAACGTCCAGTTCGCTCGCGCCGCGGCTGCGGGCCACCTCGAAGCCGACGACGGGCTGGCCGTCGAGCAGGGCGGCCGAGCGCCGCTCGGCGATGGTGTCGGTCACGGTGGCGACGTCGGATAGCCGGATGGACCGGCCGTCGCTCAGGACCAGCCGCAGGCCGGCGAGTTCTTCCGCGGTGCCCACGGTGGCCAGGGTGCGCACGGGCTGTTCGGCGTCGCCGATGTCGGTGCGGCCGCCGGAGCTTTCGCGCTGCACCTGGCGCAACTGGCGCGAGATGTCGGCGGCGGACGCCCCCAGGGCCTGCAGGCGCTGCGGGTCGAGCGCGATGCGTATCTCGCGGGTTACGCCGCCCACGCGGTTGACCGCTCCCACGCCGGGCACGTTCAGCAGTTTGCGGGCGACGTCGTTGTCGACCAGCCAGGACAGCGCTTCGTCGTCCATGCTGCTCGCGCGCACGGTGAAGGCCAGCACGGGCTGGCCTGCCAGGTCGACCTTGTTGATGATGGGGTCGCGCAGGTCGGCAGGCATGTCGGCGCGCACGCGCGAGACCGCCGAGCGTACATCGTCCACCGCTTCCTGCAGGGGCTTTTCCAGCTCGAACTCGGCGGTCAGGCTGACGCTGCCATCCTGGATCTTGGTGTAGACGTGCTTGAGGCCCTGCAAGGTGGCGATGGAGTTCTCCAGCTTGCGGGCGACGTCGTTCTCCAGTTGGCTGGGCGAGGCCCCGGGCAGCGAGGCCGTGACCATGACCATGGGCAGGTCGATGTCGGGGAAGTTCTGCACCTTCATGGCGCTGAACGACAGCAGGCCGGCGAAGGTCAGCAGCACGAACAGCATGACCGACGGAATGGGGTTGCGTATGGACCAGGTCGAGACGTTCATCGCGTCGGCTCTCAGCGCGTCACGGCGGTGGCAGGGGTGGCCGCGGGAGCGGGCGTGTCGACCACGCGCACCAGGTCGCCGTCGGTCAGGAAGCCCGCGCCGCGCACGGCGACGCGGTCGGTGGGCGCGAGGCCGTCCAGGACCTCGACCCGGTCGCCGTCGCGCCGTCCCGCCTGGATCTTGCGCTGGGCCACCCGGTTGTCCGCGCCTACGACGAAGACGTAGTTGAAGGCCTCGCGCATGACGACGGCCTGCTGGGGCACCGTCAGGCCCTGCGCGGAGCCCAGTTCGAATTCGCCGCGCGCGAACATGCCGGCCTTGGCCGAGGAGTTCGGCGCGCCGGCGCCGGGCAGGTCGACGTAGACCAGGGTATTGCGCGTTTGCGGGTCGACGGTGGGGCCGATGGTGCGGACCTTGCCTTGCAGGCGTTCGCCGCTGGCCGCGACGACGGTGACGGGGTCGCCCACGCGCACGCGGCCGACCTCGGCGGAGGTGACCTCGCCGCGCCATTCCAGGCGGCCCTTGCGGATCATGCGGAAGAGTTCGGTGCCGGCGCCCACGACCGCGCCTACCGTGGCGGTGCGCGACGAGATGACGCCGCTGTCGGGCGCGCGGACCTGCGTGAATTTCAGGCGCAATTCCTGCGCGGCAAGGCTGGCCCGGGCGGACTCCACGCGCGCCTGGGCGGTCTGGCCGCCGGTCACGTACTGGTTGATCTGCGATTCGCTCAGGGCGCCGGAGGCTTTCAGGGACTGGGCGCGCTCGGCGTTGGCGCGGGCCTCGGCGGCGCTGGCCTCGGCCTCGGCCAGCGCGGCGCGGGCCTGGGCGATGTCCGCGCGCACGGTTTCCTGCGCGAAGGTGGCCAGTACCTGGCCGGCCTTGACGGTATCGCCCACGTCGACCAGGACGTCCTGCAGGCGCAGGCCGCCGATCTCGGCGCCCAGGCTGGCTTCCTGCCAGGCCATGATGTTGCCGTTGGCCTGGAGGGCGACGCGCAGGGACCGCATCTGCGGCTGGGCGACGGTGACGGTCAGGGCTGGCCGGACAGCCGGGGCGGCGCCGGTGTCGGCCGCGCGCAGGGCGGGGGTGAGGAAGGCACCGGCCAGGATGGCGCCGAGCACGGCGGCGGCGATGAGGGGGCGTAGCGGCATGGACGGGATCATGGTTGGGGTGGGGCCGGGGCGGGAACGAGCCCTGCGGCGGCGAGGTTCGTGAGATGTCGTCAGGAAGGGTTGGCGGCAGGCATCGCGGAGGCCGACGGCGGCGTGTCCGGAGGCGCCGGCGCGTCCTGCCGCCAGCCGCCTCCCGCCGCGCGGTACAGCGCGATCCAGGCCGCCATGCGCTCGCGCTCCAGCGCGGACTGGGTGGTGCGCGCCGTCAGCAGCATGCGCCGCGACTCCTCCAGTTCCAGCAGGCTGGCCAGGCCGCCGCGATAGCGCTGCTCGGTGGCTTCGAACGAAGCCTGGTATCCCTCGACCGCGGCACGCGCGTCGGTGGTGCGCGCGGCCGTGCTTTCCAGGTTGACCAGGGCTTCCTCCACTTCGCGCACGGCCTGGCGCGCCGTGGCGCGATACTGCGTGACGGCTTCGTCGTAGCGGGCCCGGGCAGCGTCGATGTCGGCGCGGTGGCGGCCGCCGTCGAACAGCGGCAATGACACCGACAGCGGACCGATGGACCAGGTCGAGACATCGACGTTCATGCCGCGTGCCTTGAACGAGGCCGCGCCCACGCTGCCGGCCAGGGTCAGGCGCGGGTAGCGCTTGGCCTGGGCGCTGCCGACCTCGGCGCTGGCCGCCGCCACGTTGCGATCGGCGTTGAACAAGTCGGGGCGTTGCGCCAGAACGGCGGCCGGCAGGTGGTCGATGGCGAACAGCGTGTCGGACGGAGGTTGCGCCGGCGCGGCCAGCCGGGCACGCAACTCGGGTTCGTCCAGCGCGGTCAGCGCCACCAGCGCCTTGACGCTGATGTCGCACGAGGCCCGCTGCTGGCGGGCGCGGGCGGCGGCTTCGGCGCTGCTGGCGCGCGCCAGCGCGGCGTTGGCGGTGGACTGGAAGCCCGCGCGCATGGCGAGGTCGGTCAGGCGCGCGCTTTCCGCGCGCGAGGCCGCGTCCGATTCCTGGATGGCCAGCTCGCGGCGGCAGCTGCGAAAGTTATTCAATTCGTTGGCCACTTCGGCGGCGACCGAGATGCGCGCGTCGTGCCACTGGGCCTGCGCGCCCTCCACCCGGGCCTGTGCGGCATCGCGCGTCGCGGCGTTGGCGCCGAACAGGTCGATCTCCCACGAGGCCTGCAGGCCGGCCTGGTTCTGCGTGGCGATGCCGCCCGCGATCTGCGAAAAGCCGCGGCTGGTTTGCGCCGTGGCGTCGAGCGTGGGCCCCAGGGCGGCGCCGGCGGACACGCGGGCGGCCCGGGCCTGCAGGAAGCGCGAGCGCGCCGTGCCCACGGTCGGGCTGGCCGCCTGGGCCGCCTCGATCAGTCCGGGCAGGGCCGGGTCGCCGGTCTGTTGCCACCATTGCAGCAGGCGCCGCGGGTTGGAGCCATGCGGCAGGGAAGGTTCGGCGGAGGCGGGCAGCGGGGCCTGCCAGCCGGCCGGCGTGGCCAGCGGCACGGACGGCGCGGGCGCTTGCAGGCTGCAGCCGGCAACCAGCAGCAGCAAGGCCAGGCCCAGGACGGGGCGTGGCGACGACGAAACAAAGGACTGGGCGCGAGCGAGAGGCATGCTGGAGGCGCGGAGGCCGGCGGGATCGCCGCCGGTCCGCGCAGTTAGAGTGCATGGACGACTCGATAGCGTAATCGAAAAGGTATTAGGAAGTCGTGAATATCGAGAACATTTCTCGATACGGAAGGGCACGGATGCAGCCCGGGGGCGGGCGGGCCGCCCGCCACGCTCCTACCGGGACAGCGAGGCCAGGTCGTAACCCGCCACGCGCTTGTAGCCGTTGGATATGGCGGCCAGCTCTTCCTGGCTGATGACGTCGTCGATGTGCCGGAAGGGGCGATCGCCCGTGCGCTCGTAGACTTCCTTCAGGATGGCGTCCGGGGGCGTCTTGCGGTTGGCCAGCACGATGTCCGTCGTCGCGGGGCGGCGCTGCGATTCATATCGCGCCAGCGCGGCCGGCACGTCCGGCTCCGCGGCCAGCGCGGCAGCCAGGGCGCGCGCGTCCAGGATGGCCTGCCCCGCGCCGTTCGAGCCGCGCGGCACCATGGGATGCGCCGCGTCGCCCAGCAGGGTGACCCGGCCCTGCGTCCACCAGGGCAGCGGGTCCTGGTCCACCATGGGAAATTCCAGCAGGACGTCCGCGGCGCGGATCATGGCGGGCACGTCCAGCCAGTCGAAGCGCCAATCCTCGAAGACGCCGATGAAGTCCTCCAGCCGTCCGCGCCGGTTCCAGTCGCGGCGCTCGTAGCGGGGCGTCGTCACTTCGGCCACCCAGTTGATCAACTGGCATCCATCGGCGTCGAGCGCGTTGCGGATCGGGTAGATGACCATCTTGCCCGGCGTCAGCCAGCCGCCGCGGACATAGGTGGCGCCGTCGAAATAGGGCTTCCAGCGGGTGACGCCGCGCCACATGTTGACCCCGGAGTAGACCGGCTCGCCTTCGGCGGGATGCAACTGCTTGCGGATCACCGAGTGCAGGCCGTCGCAGGCGATCAGCGCATCGGCCGCGCGGGGACCAAGGGAGTTGCCGGCGGGATCGACGAACGAGGCGGTGACGCCGCCGGGCGTCTGCGTGAAACCGGTGCAACGATGGCCCGCGACGATGCGGTCCGCGCCCAGGCGCTCGCGGCAGGCCTCGAGCAGGATCATCTGCAGGTCCCCGCGATGGACCTGGAACTGCGGCCACTCGTAGCCCGCCTGTCGGCCGGTCGACTCGGAATAGACGTGCTGTCCGAAGCGGTTGAAGAAGGTGGTGGTCGTGGTGGTGACGGCCACCTTCGCCAGGGCCTCGTTCAGGCCGAGCTCGCCCAGGACCCGGGTCGAGTGGGGCAGCAGGCTCACGCCCACGCCCAGCGCCTGGATTTCCGGCGCCGCCTCGAAGACCCGGGCGGCGATGCCCATCTTGTGCAGCGACAGCGCCAGGGTCAGGCCGCCTATGCCGCCGCCCACGATCATGACTTCCATGAAGACTCCTCTTGGTGTGGTTGGGATATGCGTGCTATTGGGACGCCAGGCCGGCCTGGCGGATGACGCCGGCCCAGCGCCTGAGGTCGTCCCGCGTCAGCCTGGCCAGGTCGTCCGGCGTGCCGCCGCTGGGCTGCAGGCCTTGCATGGAGAGGCTCTTGACCACGTCCGGCATCTTCAGGATCTGCGCGACCTCGGCGTTCACCTTGCCGACGATGGCCGGCGGCGTGCCGGCGGGCAGGTAGAGGCCGTACCACATGTCGACGTCGACGTCGGCGATGCCGGAGGCCTCGGCCAGCGACGGGATGTCGGGCGTCACGGCGGTGCGCCGCGTGCCGCCGGCGGCCAGCATCTGCATCTTGCCGGCGCGGGCGAATTGCAGCGCCTGGTGGACGGGAACGAAAGCCAGGTCCACCTGGCCCGACAGCACGTCGTTGACCAATCCGCCCGAGCCTTTGTAGGGCACGTGGACCACGTCGATGCCGGCGCGCTGCTTGACCAGCTCCATGGCCAAGTGGTGAGGCGTGCCGGTGCCGGGCGAGCCGTAGTTGAGCTTGTGCGGCTGTTTCCTGGCCAGCTCGATCAGTTGGGACACCGACTTGGCCGGGAGGTCGGGGCGGGTCACGAGCGCCAGGCTGCCGATGGCGATGGGCATCACCGGCGTGAAGTCCTTTACCGGATCGAAGGTGACGCCCTGCATGAAACTCGGCGTCATGATGATGGTGTTGGCCGTCATCAGGTAGGTGTAGCCGTCGGGCGCGGCCCGCGCGGCCAGGTCGGTGCCGATGTTGCCGCTGGCGCCGGGGCGGTTCTCGACTACCGCCGCGTACTGCCAGGCCTCGGATAGTTTCTGGCCTATGGTCCGGCCCAGCACGTCGATGCCGCCGCCTGCCGAGAAGGGCACGATGATGCGGATGGGGCGAGTGGGATAGGGTTCGTCCGCCTGGACCGCGCCGGCGGCCAGCGCCAGCAGCCAGGCACTACAGAACGAGCGACGGGAGAAGCAGCGGCGGGTGGGCATATCGACCTCTCTGGTGGGACAGGAACGATCGCCATTCAATACGAGCTTTATACGCGAGTGAAATATGAATAAAGTATGAATTGATCAGGTATCTGCATCAATGCACCGACATGAACATCTCCCACCGCCAGCTCAAGGCCTTCCTGCTGCTGGCCCAGCAGCGGAATTTCTCCCGCGCGGCCGAGCAGCTGCACATCGCCCAGTCGGGCCTGAGCCTGATGATCCGGGAACTGGAAGGGCAACTGGGTTTCCGTCTGTTCGACCGCACCACGCGGCAGGTCACGCTGACGCAGTTCGGCGCCGAGTTTCGCGCCGTGGCCGAACAGAACGTCAAGCGGATCGAGGAGATCGTGGAGCAGGTGGGGAGATCGGCGCAGCGTGCCAATACCACGCTGTCGATCGGTGCGCCGCCGCTGACCTGTTCCTATCTGCTGCCCCCGGTCGTTGCGGCCTTCGAGCAGCGTCATCCGGGCGTGCGCCTGACCGTCGTCGACACCGACCTGCCATCGGTGTCCAGCATGGTGCGTGCCGGGCACCTGGACGTCGGGCTGGGCATGTTCATCAAGGCGGCGCCGGGCATGTTGCGGCAGCCGCTGTTCCACTTCTCGCTGGTGGCGGCCAGCGCCGCGCCGAAGTTCCAGCTGGCGCGGTCGCCACGTTCCTGGAGCGCGCTGGCGGGCGAGCAATTCATCAACCTGCCCTTCGACAACCCCTTGCAGCAGTTGATCGACAAGAACCTGGCCCTGGTGGGCCACGAAGGTCCGCCGCGCTTCGTCGTCAATTTCATCGAAACCCAGATCGGCCTGGCCGAGGCCGGGCGCGGCATCGCCATCCTTCCCTCGACCGCCGTCCCCGCCTGCCGGGGCCGCGGCATCCGTCTCGAGCCGCTGGGCCCGCCCCTGGTCGAACTGGAGTTCTACGAACTGCGCGACCGCGGCCGCAAGCTGCCGCCGTGCGCCGACGATTTTTGCGATCTGCTCAAGCGCTCCATTCCCCGCGCCGTGCGACGCGGGTAGGGGGCGGCAAAAAAAAACCGGACCGTTTCCGGTCCGGTTTTCCCAGCGTACGCCCAGGGGGTTCTGGGCGCTTGCAAGGAGCGCGCGAGGCGCTCCCGCCGCCGATTTAGAACATGTGACGCAGGCCGACGCCGAACTGGCGGGTGGTCTTGTCGCCGGTCGTGACGGCGCTGCCG
This sequence comes from Pigmentiphaga daeguensis, assembly GCF_039523035.1. Classification (NCBI taxonomy): domain Bacteria; kingdom Pseudomonadati; phylum Pseudomonadota; class Betaproteobacteria; order Burkholderiales; family Alcaligenaceae; genus Pigmentiphaga; species Pigmentiphaga daeguensis. Next base: position 135,322 of record NZ_BAAAEN010000009.1, read on the forward strand.
TAGTGACCGACGTTGTCCATGTTGCTGAAGAAGGCATAGGCGTTGGTACGACGCGACAGCGGGTAGGTGTAACCGACGCTGAAGCCTTCGATGTCCCAGTCCTTGGCCTTCTGGTACGAGCCGAACAGCGAGCCGGGGCCGACGGGAGCCGACGCGCCGACCATGTACGACAGGGTCTTCTTGGCGAAGCGGCCGTTCCAGCCCGGGATGTCGCCAACGTTGACCGCGACGTTGCGCTGGTCGGCGATGGCGGCATGCAGCTTGACCACGCCGAAGTCATAGGTACCGCCCAACTGGGTCGAACGGCCGACGTTGCCGCCGGTCGAGGGCTCGACCTGGTCGTAGGTCAGGGCGACTTCGACGGGACCGTTGGCGTAGCGCAGGCCCGAGGTGATGGCGCGGTTGTTGGTGCCGGCGACCGGGGTTTCGCTGGTCGAGCGGTTGAAGCTGTAGCCGATGGCGCCTTGCAGGCCGTTCCAGGTCGGCGTGAAGTACATCACGCTGTTGCTGTTGCGGACTTGGTTGGCGGCGATGAAGGTCGAGCCCATGCCGGCCTGACGGAAGGTCGTGCCGAACGGATCGATGTTGGTGAAGAATTGCGAGCCCAGGATGAACTGGCGGCCCAGGCGGATTTCACCCAGCGTGTTGGACGACAGGCCCACCCACGATTGGCGGTTGAACAGGCCGGACTGGGTGGTGGTGCCGTCGTCGGCGTTGATGCCGGCTTCCAGCAGGAAGTTGGCCTTCAGGCCGTTGCCCAGGTCTTCCGAGCCACGCAGGCCGAAGCGGGAATCGCTCTGCAGGCCGCTGTCCAGCGCGTTGCGCGCCTTCATGCCTTCGGTCTTGGTATACAGGTAGCCCATATCCATGATGCCGTACAGGGTGACCGAGCTTTGCGCTTGCGCGGTACCAGCCATGCCGGCCAGAACGGCGGCAGCGATCAGGGTCTTTTTCATTCGTACATCTCCATGATTGATCTGGCTGTCGCGGCAGACGGGGGGTGCGAGGCGCCGGATGGAATGCGCGGATCCATCGTCGGGTATCCGTTTGCTGCGGGAAAACCAGAGCTTCCTGGTAGGAAGTTGTTCATATTGCAGCAAAGAATGCGGGTTACTACCAAGCCGAGAGACGAATGGAGGCCGGGTTTTTACTTATTCTTACGGCTTTCGTTGTTTTTGCGCAAAAAACCAACGAAAAAGCCCGTCTCCAGGCAAGCCGAAGACGGGAAAACACTCACTGCTGAAGTAAGCACTTCGAAACATGGGCCAGATGCCCCAGCCCATGCCTGAGCCGGGCTTAGAACTTGTGCTGCAGGCCGATGGCGATTTCGCGCTTGTCGCCCAGGGCCTTGTTGTCCGTGCGGACGATCACGTCGGTGTACTGGTTGAACAGGGCGTAGATCATGGTGCGCTTGGACAGCGTGTAGTTGTAGCCGATGGCGTAGCCATTGATGGCCTTGTCGGCGCGGCCGGCGTTGATGTTGGCGTTGTCGTTGCGCTGGTAGGTGGCGAACACGGAGTGCGCGCCGAACGGCACGGTCACGCCCAGCAGGTACGAGTTCTCCTTCTCGGCGTTCGACTTGTAGCCGGAGTTCTGCAGGCGGCCGTAACCGGCGTGCAGCTTGGCCACGCCGAAGTCGTAGGTGGCGCCCAGCTGGATGTTCTTCAGGTCGGAGCCGCCCACGCCCGCACCGGGAGCCAGGTCGGCCGCGTTCTTCTGTTCGTACGTCAGGACGGCCAGCAGGGGGCCGTTCTGGTAGCGCAGGCCCAGCGAGTAGGCGGCGTTGTCGGCGTCGTTGCCGGCGGTTTCGCTGCCGTTGGCGTTGAAGCTGTAGCCGGCGCCGACCTGGAAGCCGCTGAACTTGGGCGACAGGTAGAAGGCGCTGTTGCTGAAGCGGTCATCGATGCCGCTGACGTTGAAGACGGTCTTGCTCTGGGCCTGCGAGTAGGCGTTGCCGAAGGGGTTGATGGCGCCGCGGAACCAGTTGAAGCCCAGGGAGTCCTGGCGGCCCAGGCGGATTTCACCGAAGTTGCCCGACACACCGACCCAGGCGGCGCGGTCGAACAACTGGCCGCTGGCGCTCTGGATGCCCGTGTCGGCCTTGAAGCCGCTTTCCAGCTGGAAGTTGGCCTTCAGGCCGTTGCCCAGGTCTTCCACGCCACGCAGGCCGAAGCGCGAGCTGCCGGCGATGCCGCTTTCCAGCCCGTTGGTGGCCGATTGGCCATCCTGCTTGCTGTTCATGAATCCCATGTCGACGATACCGTACAGCGTCACGCTCTGGGCTTGCGCGGTGCCGGCGAAGCCAGCCAGCAGCGCGGCGGCGATGAGGGTCTTTTTCAATTGAGAACTCCAGATGGATTTGTGTGATGTGGCACGAGGGCGTTGCTCAAGTGCTCGGACGAGAGGATGACGATCCAACATGAGGCGAAAATGACAACGGGGTTGCGTCGCGCCGGACGTTGTTCAAGAACAACGAATCGGGGATTGCCTATACTGGAATCTGTTCATGTCGCTGTCCGGCCATGTCCGGACCGGAGGTCGCAATGTCGGGAACCGCATCCTTTCGCCGTATTTCCCTGCTGGACCGGGTGCTGTCCGAGGCGGATCGCGCCGTGCGCGTGCTGACGGGGTCGGTGTCGGCGCAGCGGCCGAATCCGGCGGGACGCCTGTCCGCCGCTGCCGAGGGGACGTCCGGGGACGCTTCGGGCCCGGCGTTGACGGAAACCGAGCGCAAGCACGCGGCCGGCCTGATGCGGGTCAATCATGTGGGGGAGGTGTGCGCCCAGGCGCTGTACCGGGGCCAGGCGCTGGTCTGCGACAAGCCGGAGACACGCCAGGTATTCCTGGACGCGGCGGCCGAAGAGACCGATCACCTGGCCTGGCTGGACGACCGCCTGCGCGAGCTGCGTTCGCATTCCAGCCTGTTGAATCCGTTCTGGTATGCGGGGGCCTTCGGGCTGGGCATGCTGGCGGGCAAGGCGGGCGAGGCCTGGAACCTGGGCTTCATGGCGGAAACCGAGCGGCAGGTGGAGCGCCATCTGGACGGACACCTGGGTACGCTGCCGGCCAGTGATGCGCGTTCGCGCGCGATCGTCGAACGGATGGCCGCCGACGAGCGCCAGCATCGGGTGACGGCGGAGCAGCGTGGCGGCGTCGAGCTGCCCGCTCCGGTGCGGGCAGCGATGCGGTGCGGGTCCAGGCTCATGACCTCCACCGCGTATTACCTCTGACGCGCTTCAGTCGGCTTCGACGATTTCCACCGACCAGGTCAGTTCCGCGGTCTTTTCGAGCATGGCCGAGGCCGAGCAGTACTTTTCGTGGGAAAGCTGCACTGCACGCTCGACCGCCGCGGGCGGAAGGTTCTTGCCCGTTACCGTGAAGGCGAAATGGATCTTGGTGAAGACCTTGGGGTCGGTGTCGGCCCGCTCGGCCTTGAGCGCCACCGTGCAGCCGCGCACGGCATGGCGGCCGCGCTTCAGAATCAGGACGACGTCGTAGGCCGTGCAGCCGCCTGTTCCGGCCAGCACCAGTTCCATCGGCCGGGGCGCGAGGTTGTTGCCCCCGCCGTCCGGCGCGCCATCCATGACGGCGACGTGTCCGCTGCCCGTCTGGGCGGTGAACAGCATGCCCTGGGGGCCGCCCCAGCTTACGATGCATTCCATGATATTCCTCGTGCTGCGATAGAAAGTTGACGATCAGCACGATGATAGCGGGTGGGAGGCAGGTTTCGCGGTTGTCGCCGGCTCCGGCCATGTTGCGATGCGGCGAAAACTGCGACAAATGGTCGCGCCCCCTGCCGGAGCTGTTCCAGGGCCGGATTTTTTCTCCGCAACGTTGCGGAGTGGTGGGATGGTTTGTGTATAACTTATTGATTGGTAAGGGGTTTTTTATCGGCATCCACATCGGTTTTTGTACGTAGGCAACAACCCTTAGGGGTTCTTGCATCGCACAAAAGATCTCTCTATAATTAACCCAACGGATGACGCTTTGTATGTCGACACGGCCTCGGGCCCCTCGGCATCGTCGGATAGCCCCGCAAAGCCCATCTACCGGTGTCTCCTCCACCCTCCTCCTTTGGTGGATTAGCCCGAAGCCGCAAGGCTTCGGGCTTTTTTTTGCCCGTACCATGCTGCTTCGCATCAAAATATGTCGACAGCACATCCGCATCCATGGCTGAGCAAGCCTGAGTCGCCTGAAAAGGATGGGGAGGGGCGCGCAGAACCGCGCTAAAAAAGGACTTAACTTGTTGATATAAAAAGAATTTTGCCTGTTGAAAATTGATACCGCATGGTGGTGAACAGGTCAAAAAAACTTCTTGCATCGCACAAACCGCTTCCCTATAATGGGTTCAACGGATGACGCTTTGTATGTCGACACGGCCCCGGGCCCCTCGGCATCGTCGGATAGCCCCGCAAAGCCCATCTACCGGTGTCTCCTCCACCCTCCTCCTTTGGTGGATTAGCCCGAAGCCGCAAGGCTTCGGGCTTTTTTTTGCCTGTTTTCGGATCAGCGCATCATCGTGCCGCCACCCGTGGAGCCGCCATAGCTGCCGCCGGTCGAGCCGGCGCCTTGCATCAGCGCGCCGTACCGCTGCATCAGGGCAGGATCCTGCTGGACGGCTGCGTTGATGGCGTTGAACTCCCGCACGGTCAGCCCTTCGCTCCAGACAGCCTGCGCCTTGCGGCCATTGGCTTCGTCGAAAGTGGCGTTGGTGGGCTCGCCGCCCGCGGTGGTGGCGGCGGCCGCCCCGGTTCCGGGCGACACCGCGTTCACTTTCCTGGCGGCGTTGGCGAAGCGCTGCAGCTGATCGTCGGTAACCGACTGCGGCGATATCGTCGAGGCCTGCTGGGTGGACGTGTCGCGCTGGGGCGCCGCGCAGGCGGCCAGTCCCGCGGCCACGGCTCCGGCGGCCAGCATCGTCTTGATCGTTTTCATCGGACGGTTCTCCATAAGGCACTGTGAACGGCCTAGTGTCTGCCCTTAAGTGGCGCCGGGATCTTTTCTTATGTATGGATGTTTATCAAAGCATGAAGCGCGGCCGTGGCATCACAGGGGAAGCGGGCGGTGGCGTCGGATATCGTTACAGCTGGACCGGGGGCCGGATGGCGGCCGCGGGTGGGTCGGCGCATGGCCTTTGACTTTGCGGGATATTCCGGGTTACCATCTTCTGCTTACCCTTTTTCCGTACCTGCAGTTCACAATGCCGAGGCGGGATCGGGGTGACTGCCGTCAGGAAGCCCGTAGGGGGCTTTACGGGCACCAGATATGTCACAGAGATCATCATGAAAACCTTCGTTGCGAAACCGCATGAAGTGACGCGTGACTGGTACGTGATTGACGCCAAGGGCAAAGTCCTAGGTCGTGTGGCCAGCGAAGTCGCACGCCGTTTGCGCGGTAAACACAAGCCTGAATTCACGCCTCACGTCGATACCGGCGACTACATCGTCATCATCAACGCCGCCGATATCGTCGTCACCGGCAACAAGGCGCAGGACAAGCGCTACTACCGCCACTCGGGCTATCCCGGCGGTATCACCGAAACCACGTTCCTGAAGATGCAGCAGCGTTTTCCTGGTCGTGCGATCCAGAAGGCCGTCAAGGGCATGCTGCCCAAGGGTCCCCTGGGCTACGCCATGATCAAGAAGCTGAAGGTGTACGCAGGATCCGAACATCCGCACACCGCCCAGCAGCCCAAGCTGCTGGACATCTGAGGAGCCGCGCATGATCGGTAACTGGAATTATGGAACCGGCCGCCGCAAGACCTCGGTGGCGCGCGTGTTCCTGAAGAAAGGCTCGGGCAAGATCACCGTCAACGGCAAGCCCGTCGACGAGTACTTCGCTCGCGAGACCGGCCGCATGATCGTTCGCCAGCCGCTGGAACTGACCGGCCACCTGGAAACCTTCGACTTCCACGTCAACGTCCACGGTGGTGGCGTGAACGGGCAGGCCGGCGCGGTGCGCCACGGCATTACCCGCGCGCTGATCGACTACGACGCGACGCTCAAGTCCGCGCTGTCGCAAGCCGGCTTCGTGACTCGCGATGCCCGCGAGGTCGAGCGCAAGAAGGTCGGTCTGCACAAGGCGCGACGTCGCAAGCAGTTCAGCAAGCGCTGATCGGCTTCGATCCCCCTCGTCCCGTTCCGGCTCCGGCCGGCGGGCGAGACAAGAAAGGCCGCAGCGATGCGGCCTTTTTTTCGCTTTGAGCGGCGTTCGCCCGAAGGGGCGTCACATCGATGCTGCCGAGCGTGGGGTATTCTTATTCATCACATGTCGCAGGGCACCGTCCCGCTTTCCCGGGCCGGGAAGCGCAAGGGACTCCAGGAGATTGCAATGGCCAAGATCAAGGTAGGTATCGTCGGCGGCACGGGCTACACCGGCGTGGAACTGCTGCGCCTGCTGTCGCAGCACCCGAACGCGGAGCTGACCGCGATCACCTCGCGCAAGGAAGACGGCATGCCGGTGGCCGACATGTACTCCAACCTGCGCGGCAAGGTGGACCTGGCGTTTTCCTCGCCCGACAAGGCCAGGCTGACCGAGTGCGACGTGGTGTTCTTCGCGACGCCCCATGGCGTGGCCATGGCGCAGGCGCAGGAACTCCTGGCCGCCGGCGTCAAGATCATCGACCTGGCCGCCGATTTCCGCCTGCAGGACCTGGCCTCGTTCGAGAAGTGGTACAAGATGCCGCACGCCTGCCCGGACGTGCTGCGCGAATCGGTCTACGGCCTGGTCGAACTGAACCGCGAGAAGATCCGCGGCGCACGGGTCGTGGGCAATCCCGGGTGCTACCCGACCACCGTGCTGCTGGGCCTGGCGCCGCTGCTCGAGGGCCGGGCCAAGGCGTCGCCGCTGGTGGACGCGTCCACGCTCATCGCCGATTGCAAGTCGGGCGTGACCGGTGCCGGGCGCAAGGCCGAGCTGCACATCCTGTTCTCGGAAGCCAGCGACAACTTCAAGGCCTACGGTGTGTCGGGCCATCGCCACCATCCCGAGATCGTCGAGCACCTGCAGACCCTGCACGGCGGGCCGGTAGGGCTGACCTTCGTGCCGCACCTGACGCCCATGGTGCGCGGCATGCATTCGACCATCTACGCCCGCATCGACCCGAAGGCGCGCGACGTCGATTTCCAGAAGCTGTTCGAGCAGCGCTATGCCGATGAGCCGTTCGTCGACGTGATGCCCGCGGGCAGCACGCCCGAGACCCGCTCGGTGCGTGCCTCCAACATGATCCGGATCGCCGTGCACCGGCCCGGCAACGGCGACCAACTGGTCGTCCTGGTGGTGCAGGACAACCTGGTCAAGGGCGCATCCGGCCAGGCCGTGCAGAACATGAACCTGATGTTCGGATTGCCCGAGGACGCCGGGCTCGGCCAAGTGGCGGTGCTGCCCTGATGAAGCGGCGGCCGCTGTTTCCGGCGCTCGTGCCGCGCAGGCTGCGGCGCGGCGCGGGGCCGGCTGCGCGGGCCGACGGGACGGGACTGCCCCCTGCCTCGCCGTGGCGGATCGTGGTCCTGGTATTGCTGCTGGCGCTGGGCGCTGCCCTGGGAACGGGGCTGTACGAGTCGGCACGCCGAATCTTCGGCGGGCCGCAGGTCTCGGCATCCGAACTGGCGCAATTGCGCGCCGAGCACCAGCGGCTGATCGCCGACAACGAGCGCTTGCAGGGCAGCCTGGCCGCCGCGGAAAGCCGCCTGGAGATCGAGCGTGCCGCCAAGGACCAGCTCGCGGCCGATTTGCGGGCCGCGCAGAAGGAAATGGGCGACATGCGCAATGACCTGGCCTTTTTCGACCAGCTCATTCCCATGGATCCGCGCCAGGCCCAGGTCAATATCCGTTCCGCGGAACTGGAGCGGCAGGGCGAACTGCTGCGCTATCGGGTGCTCCTGATGCGCGGCGGGCGCCCCTCGGGCGAGTTCAGCGGGCGCTTGCAATTCTCGGCGTCCGGCGTGCGCGCGGGCGCCGCCACCACGATAGACCTGCATCCGTTCTCGGTCCCGACCGACGCGCTTGCAGGGGACGGCGCCCCGGTCGCGGCCCGGCCGGCCGCCGACCCGCTGGCCGTGCGGTTCCGGCAGTATCAGCGCGCCGAGGGATCGCTCGCGGTCCCGGCCGGCTTCGTGGTGCGCAGCGTCACGGTGCGCGTGGTCGAGGGAGGCGTGGTGCGCTCGCAAAGCACCGTCAACCTGCCGGCCTGAGGCCGCGGGCTTGAACCTTGGCGGTGCGCCCGCATCTAACGGGTGTGGCCGCCGACCGGAGTGTCCCTGGCGGCGCCAGGGTTGAAATCAAGCGCCAATAGCGGTTGAATTACCCATTAACCAGATGATTTACAGCGCATGCGCGGCACGGGCCGTGCCTACGCGCAGGCAAGGAGCAGTCATGAACGCAGCAGTCGAACAAGCCAGCCTCGAGGCCCCGCCGATGGGCCTCGTCTTCACCGATGCGGCGGCCGCCAAGGTCAAGGAGCTGATCGATGAAGAAGGCAATCCGGCGCTCAAGCTGCGCGTCTTCGTGCAGGGCGGCGGCTGTTCCGGCTTCCAGTACGGCTTCACCTTCGACGAAGACGTCAACGAAGACGATACGCAACTGGACAAGAACGGCGTGCAACTGCTGATCGATTCCATGAGCTTCCAGTACCTGGTCGGTGCCGAGATCGACTACAAGGAAGGCCTGGAAGGCGCGCAATTCGTCATCAAGAACCCGAACGCCACGTCCACCTGCGGCTGCGGGTCGTCGTTCTCGGTATAAGGCAGGGGCCCCGCAGGGGCCGCGCCTTTCTGTCCTTTCTTCCAGGGCGCCCTCGCGCAAGCCAGGGCGCTTTTTTCGTTTTCGCTCCTGGCCGGTCCGCCCGGCGTGCTTCATGGCTCTCATCGCTCTGACCGACATCGAACTGGCCTACGGCCACGTCCCCCTCTTGCACCGTGCCAGCTTCTCGGTGGAGGCGGGCGAGCGGGTGGGGCTGATCGGCCGCAACGGCACCGGCAAGTCCTCGCTGCTCAAGCTGCTGGATGGCCGCTCCCTGCCCGACGACGGCCTCATCTCGCGCCAGGACGGCCTGAAGGTCGCCACGGTGGAACAGGAGCCGGTATTCGACGAGTCGGGCACGGTGTTCGACGCCGTCAGCGAGGGCCTGGCCAAGGGGCGCGACCTCTTGCGTGCCTACCAGCGCCTGACCCACGAACTGGCGGAAACGGCCGGCGGAGCGGACCACGGCGCGCTCCTGGCCCGGCTGCAATCCCTGCAGGCGGAGCTGGAGGCGCACGACGGCTGGACGGTGCAGGCGCGGGTCGAGGCCACGCTGGCCCGGCTGAACCTGCCCGCCGACGCGCCGGTGGCCGGATTGTCGGGCGGTACGCGCAAGCGCGTGGCGCTGGCCCGGGCGCTGCTGGGCGATCCCGATCTGTTGCTGCTGGACGAGCCCACCAACCACCTGGATTTCCAGGCCATTGCCTGGCTCGAGGAATTGTTGAAGGCCTTTCCCGGCAGCATTGTCTTCATCACCCACGACCGCCGCTTCCTGGATGCCGTCGCCACTCGCATCGTCGAACTCGACCGCGGCGAGCTCGCCAGCTTTCCGGGATCCTTCTCCACCTACCAGATGCGCAAGGCCGAGATGCTGGAGGCCGAACGGCTGGAGCAGGCGCGTTTCGACAAGCTCTTGGCCCAGGAGGAAGTGTGGATACGCAAGGGCGTCGAGGCGCGCCGCACGCGCAGCGTCGGCCGGGTCAAGCGGCTGGAGCAGCTGCGCCTGCAGCGGGCCGAGCGCCGCGAACGCATGGGCAAGGTCAGCATCGACGTGGCCGAGGGACAGCGTTCGGGCAAGCTGGTGGCCGAACTGACCGATGTGTCGAAGTCGTTCGGCGACAAGGCCGTCATCCGCTCGTTCTCGACCACGGTCATGCGCGGCGACCGTATCGGCCTGATCGGACCGAACGGCGCGGGCAAGACCACGCTGCTCAAGCTCATCCTGGGCGAACTGGCCCCCGACACGGGTTCGGTCAGGCAGGGCACCAATCTGTCGGTGGCCTACTTCGACCAGATGCGCAGCCAGCTGGACGAGGACATGGCCCTGGCCGACGTCATCAGCCCGGGCAGCGAGTGGATAGAGATCAACGGCCAGCGCAAGCACGTGATGAGCTACCTGGGCGACTTCCTGTTCGCGCCCGAGCGTGCCCGCTCGCCGGTCAAGAGCCTGTCCGGCGGCGAGCGCGCGAGGCTGCTGCTGGCGCGATTGTTCGCGCGGCCGGCCAACGTGCTGGTGCTGGACGAACCCACCAACGATCTCGACATCGAGACGCTGGAACTGCTGGAGGAACTGCTGCAGGACTACTCGGGCACGGTCTTCCTGGTCAGCCACGATCGCATGTTCCTGGACAACGTCGTGACGCAGACCATCGCCTACGAAGGGGATGCGCGCTGGCGCGACTACGTGGGCGGCTACGACGATTGGGCGACGCAGCGCGCCAGGGCCGAGGAAGCCAGGTCGGCTGCGGCCAAGCCCGCGCGCGAGGCCGCCCGCGACGAACCAGCCGCGCCCGCGCCGGAGAGAGCCGCTCCCGCCAAGCCTGGCCGTTCGCGCCTGAGTTCCTGGGAAGCGAAGGAACTGGAGGGCCTGCCCGACGCCATCGCCGCGCTGGAGGCCGAGCAGCAGGAACTGAACGGGAAACTGGCCGACGGATTGATCTATCGCGAGGATCCGGCCGGTGCGACCGCCATCCAGCAGCGCCTGGCGGCGATCGAGGACGAACTGATGGCCAAGCTCGAGCGTTGGGAACTGCTGGAAAGCAAGCGGGGCTGACCCTGCGCGGTTTCAGCGCGCACCAGGCCGTCCGGTGTCGTCGCCCTACGCGGGGTAATAGGCGCCCAGCACGCGGGGACCGGCCGCGCCGGTCACGGCGGGCAGGTTGCCGGACAGGCCGGCGACATGGCGATGGGCCAGCCAGGCGAAGGCCAGGGCCTCCATCTGCTGGGCAGGCACGCCCGCGTCGTCGCTGGGTGCGACGGGGCAGGGCAACGCGTCGGCCAGGGCCCGCATCAGGCCGCCGTTGCGTGCGCCGCCACCGCAGACCCACACCTGCTCGCAGGCGGGAAGCTGGCGGCGTATCTCGCGCGAGACCGTTTCGACCGTCAGGGCTTGCAGCGTGGCCTGCACGTCGGCCGCGGCCAATACGCCGTGGCGGGCCTGCCAGGCCTGCAGGCGCTGGTCCAGCCATGACGTGTTGAACAGGTCGCGTCCGGTGGATTTGGGCGGCGGGGCCGCCAGCCACGGTTCGGAGGCAATGAGTTCCGCCAGCAGGTCTGGCCGCATGGTGCCGGAGGCGGCGTAGCGGCCGTCTTCGTCGTAGTCCCGGCCGGTATGCCGGGCGCACCAGGCGTCCAGCAGCAGGTTGGCCGGGCCGGTGTCGTAGCCCACCACGCCGGCGGGCGACAACAGCGTGACGTTGGCGATGCCGCCCAGGTTGACCACGGCGCGCGGCCGGTCGGTGCCGAATATCGCCGCGTGGAAGGCCGGCGCCAGCGGGGCGCCATGCCCGCCCGCGGCCAGGTCGCGACTGCGCAGGTCGGCCACGACCGCGATGCCGGACAGTTCGGCCAGGCGGGCGGGGGCGTTCAATTGCACGGTGTAGCCGGCATCGGGACGGTGACGGACGGTCTGCCCGTGGGCGCCGATCGCGCGAACCCGCGCGGCGTCCAGGCCGGTCCGGGCCAGCAGTTCGGAGACGACCTGCGCATAGAGGTCCGCCAGGGCCATGCCGGCTTGCGACATCCTGTGGATCTCGTCCGGGCCCGGCGTGTTCAGGGCCAGCAACTCCGCCCGCAAGGCCGGCGGCATGGCGACGTCGGCATGCGCGAGGATGCGGGGCCGGCCGCCGTCGAACACGGCGGCCACGCCATCCACGCCGTCCAGGCTCGTTCCGGACATCAGGCCGATGTACGGTTCGGCCATGGCGGACGGCCTTATTGGGCGGCCAGCGACATGTCGCCCGCCGGCATGCTGTAGTCCTTCAGCTGGGCGAGCAGCGACATCTGGTGGCGCAGGGGATCGGTCTGCTGCTTGAACAGCGCCAGGCCGCGGGCGCTGAGCTCGGGGGCCTGCGGCAGGGCGACGGTGAGCGGATCGACCGGCTTGCCGGCGATGCGGAACTCGTAGTGCAGGTGCGGGCCGGTGGCCCAGCCGGTCGAGCCGACGCGGCCGATGAACTGGCCCTGGCTGACGCGGGAGCCCTTGGACAGGCCCGGCGCGAACGCGCTCATGTGGGCATACAGCGTGGAATACTGGCCGTGGTGGCGGACCACGACCACGTTGCCGTAGCCGTTCTGCTTGCCGATGAAGTCGATGGTGCCGTCGGCGGTGCTGCGGATGGGCGTGCCGGTGGGCGCGCCGTAGTCCACGCCCTTGTGTTCGCGCCAGGTTTTCAGGATGGGGTGGAAGCGGCGCGAGAAACCGGAAGTGACCCGGGTGAACTCCATGGGCGCGCGCAGGAAGGCCTTGCGCAGGCTCTTGCCGTCGAAGGTGTAGTAGCCGCCGCTGACGCCGGGCTGCTGGTCGAACCAGACGGCCTGGTAGGGCGTGCCCTTGTTGACGAATTCCAGCGCGATGACCTTGCCGGCCCGCACGTAGTTGCCCTGGTGCGTATAGGTTTCGTAGACCACGTTGAAATGGTCGCCGCGGCGCAGGTCGCGGTGGAAGTCGATGTCGCCCGACAGGATCTCGGCGATCTGGGTGGCGACGCTGTCGGGGATGTCGGCGGCATCGGTGGCGCCGAACAGCGAGCTGTAGATCTCGCCGTGGGCGATGCGGGTCTCGCGCTCGGTGTCCAGCTGCACGTCGCGGGCCGACAGGCCTTGCGCGGAGCGTTCGATCTGCAGCATGCGCGAGACGACCTTGTCGCCGGACTCCGCGCCCGGGGTATGGATGTAGCGCAGCCAGCGGACTTCGCCCAGCGCGTCGGTGGAAGCCTGGACCACGCGGCCGGGGTAGAGCTGGTAGAAGCTGCGGGCGTCCGGCGAGGTGCGGATGAAGCGCTCGAGCTCGGGATCGTCCACGCCCAGGCGGTTCAGCAGCGTGGCGACCGAGTCGCCGCGCTGGACGCGTTCTTCGCGGATGAAGTCCGGCGCCTTGGCCTCCTGCTCGGCGACCTGTTCGGACAGGTCCGGCAGGGCCAGCGACTCGACGATGCGGGTCGTGGGCAGGGTCGAGGCGTCCGGCGCCAGCGGCGCGACGCCGATGGCGGCGGCGGTCACGAACAGGCCGGCGGCGCCGGTGCCGATGACGATGCGGCGTTTCAGCGGCGACGAGGTGATGGTCAGGGTGGCGGGATGGGAGGTGATGCGGGAGAGGGTTTGTTGCACCGCTGCGGCGATGCGCTTGAGCATCGCGCCGGCGATGCCGGAAAACTTACGATTCATGCGGCCTGGCCCCTGGGGTCGGTTGGGCTAGAATTGCTTCGGAGTGCGGGTCCGGAGCGCGGCGTGTCTCGGGCCCCGTTGTATTGCCGCAACTTTGTTGCGAAGCACAAATAGCGTCGCTGGGCTCGATTCATGAACCGAACCCGCGCCTTCATATTTGTAACAACGGGATGTCGCCGAAACGGGCCGAGTATATAGAAACTCCCCCTGGCCTGCCAATACGATTGTTTACACTTGACACACTTTCCAGAGCTGTCCGCGCCATGACCGAAACGAAACCCGACTCGTCCGTATCCCTCCCCTCTGGCACGCCCGGGGCGGCGGCGACATATCCGGTTACACCGGAGGTCGAGCGGGACCTGGCGATCGTGCGGCGCGGCTGCGACGAACTGCTGGTCGAGGCCGAATTCGCGCGCAAGCTGGCCCGCAGCCGGGCCACCGGCGTGCCGCTGCGCATCAAGCTCGGCCTGGATCCCACCGCGCCCGACATCCACCTGGGCCATACGGTCGTCCTGAACAAGATGCGCCAGTTGCAGGAACTGGGCCACACGGTCATCTTCCTGATCGGCGACTTCACCTCGATGATCGGCGACCCCAGCGGCCGCAACGCCACCCGCCCGCCGCTGACGCGCGAGCAGATCGAGGCCAACGCCAAGACCTACTACGCCCAGGCCAGCCTGGTGCTGGACCCGGCCCGCACCGAGGTCCGCTACAACTCGGAATGGTGCGACCCGCTGGGCGCGCGCGGCATGATCCAGCTGGCCTCGCGCTACACCGTGGCCCGCATGCTGGAGCGCGAGGATTTCACCAAGCGCTTCAAGGGCGGCGTGCCCATCTCGGTCCACGAGTTCCTGTATCCCCTGATGCAGGGCTACGACTCGGTGGCGCTGAAGGCGGACCTGGAACTGGGCGGCACCGACCAGAAATTCAACCTGCTGGTGGGGCGCGAGCTGCAGAAGGAATACGGCCAGGAGCCCCAGTGCATCCTGACGATGCCGCTCCTGGAAGGGACGGACGGCGTCGAGAAGATGTCCAAGTCCAAGAACAACTACATCGGCATTTCCGAGGCGCCCGAGTCGATGTTCGGCAAGCTCATGTCGATCTCCGACACGCTGATGTGGCGCTACTACGAGCTGCTGTCGTTCCGGTCGCTGGAAGAAATCGCCGGCTTGAAGCGCGAGGCCGAGGCCGGCCGCAATCCGCGCGACATCAAGGTGATGCTGGCCCAGGAAATCGTTACACGTTTTCATTCGGCCGCCGCCGCCGAACAGGCCCTGGCGGACTTCGAGGCCCGCTTCAAGCAGAAGGCCATTCCCGACCAGATGCCCGAGGTCTCGATCGCGGGCGCGCCGCTGGGCATCCTCCAGGTGCTGCGCGAGGCGGGGCTCTGCGCCTCGGCCTCCGAGGCGCAGCGCAACATCGAACAGGGAGGCGTGCGCATCGATGCGGCCAAGGTCGAGGACAAGGGCCTGAAGCTGGACGCCGGCACCTACGTCGTACAAGTTGGTAAACGAAAGTTCGCGCGCGTCACGGTACGATGAGGGACCGGAGTCGCTTTCCGGGCCGGCGCGAACCATCCCGCCCCGCGCCGCCTTTGGCACACCATGCCAGGTAGACGATTTTTAGGAGTATCGCGATGAAGCTCTGGAGCAATTCCTTCATGGATGGCGAACCCATCCCGGCGCGTTATGCCTTCGGCAAGATCGATCCCAAGACGCAGGTGACGCTGTCCGACAACGTCAATCCCCACCTGGCCTGGGACGACGTGCCCGCCGGCACGCAATCGTTCGCGATCATCTGCCATGACTACGACGTGCCCAGCAAGGGCGACGACGTCAACCAGGCCGGCAAGCAGGTGCCGGCCGACCTGCCGCGCGTGGACTTTTTCCACTGGGTATTGGTGGACGTGCCCGCGGGCAAGACCGAAATCGAGGAAGGCGAGTTCTGCAACGGCGTGACGCCGCGCGGCAAGGCCGGCCCGATGGCTCCCGGCGACACCCGCCAGGGCGTCAACGACTACACCGGGTGGTTCGCCGCCGACCACGACATGAGCGGCGATTACTACGGCTACGACGGCCCGTGCCCGCCGTGGAACGACTCCATCATCCACCACTACGTGTTCACCGTGTATGCGCTGGACGTGCCCAGGGTCGACGTCGACGGCAAGTTCGGCGGGACCGACGTGCGCCGCGCGATCGACAAGCACGTGCTGGGGCAGGCGGCCATCACGGGCACCTACACGCTGAATCCGGCCCTGGCGCCGCGCCGGATCGCGCCCAATGACTGAGCTCTGGCTGATCCGGCACGGCGAGACCGAATGGAACCGGTTGCGCCGGGTGCAGGGGACGCTCGACATCGGCCTGAATGCGCTCGGCCGCGCCCAGGCCGAGCAGGTCGCCGCCCGGTTCCGGCCCGGGCGCGACCGCGTGCATGCCATCTATAGCAGCGACCTGGCGCGGGCCCACGATACCGCCCGTCCCACCGCGGGCAAGCTGGGACTGGAAGTGCGGCTCGATGCCGGCCTGCGCGAACGCAAATACGGCGTCTTCGAAGGGCTCAGCTTCGACGAACTGGCCGAGCGCCACCCGCAGGCCGCGGTGGCCGTGCGCGAACGGCATCCCGACTACGAACTGGACGGCGGCGAATCGCTGCGCCAGTTCCATCATCGCGTGGTGGCCACGCTGGACCGCATCGCCGCCGCCCACAAAGGCGAGCGCGTACTGGTGTTCACCCACAGCGGCGTGCTGGACACCGCCTACAGGCATGCCGAGGGATTGTCGCTGCGCGCCGAGCGCCGGCACACGCTGCACAACGTCAGCATCAACCGCCTGCTGATCGACGGCGCCCGCTGGCGGGTGGAGAGCTGGGGCGACGTGGCCCACCTGGAAGGCGCCGGGCAGGACGCCTGGGAAGAGCCGGCCGACGCGGCCTAGGCTGCGGGGCCAGCCAACTCGCCGTGGACCTCAAGCAACTCGAATATTTCGTCAGCGTGGCCGAGCTGGGCGGTTTCACGCGGGCGTCCATCGCGCTCGGCATCGCGCAGCCCGCGCTCAGCCGGCAGGTGCGCCAGCTCGAGATCGAACTGGGGCAAAGCCTGCTCAGGCGCACCGGGCGCGGAGTGGTGCCCACCGAGGCGGGACAGATGCTGCTGGAGCACGGACGGGGCATCCTGCACCAGGTGGCGCGCACCCGAGAGGAGCTGGGACGGTTGCGCGGGGCCCTGGCCGGCCGGGTGGCGATCGGCCTGCCGCCCCGCTTCGCCAAGATGCTGACCGTGCCCTTGACCCGCGCCGTGCGCGCGCGGCTGCCCGAGGCGGCGCTGTCCATATCCGAGAGCCTTTCCACCGGGCTGCAGGAGTCGCTGCTGAGCGGCCGGCTGGACATCGCGCTGTTGTACAACCCGGCACCGTCACCGGACATCGACAGCGTCGTGCTGCTGGAGGAGGACTTCTACCTGGTCACCCGCCGCCAGGGGCGGGCGCGCAAGTCGATCAGCGTGCGCGAGCTGGCCGACGAGCCCTTGGTGATCCCGACCCGGCCCAACACCATACGCATGCTGGTCGAGGCGGAACTGGCCAACATCGGGCTGCATCCGCGCATCGCCATGGAAATAGACGGTGTGGCCGCCATGCTCGACCTCGTGGCCGAGGGCGTGGGAGGCGCGGTGCTGTCGGTCAATGCCGTTCGCACGTCGGGCCGCGAGGAGGTGTTCCGCGCGGTACCCATCGTCAAGCCGCGCCTGCGCAGCAAGCTGGCGCTGGCGGTCAGCGCGCAGCGCCCCGCCACGCGCACCCAGCAGGCCATGCAGGACATCATGCGCGAGCTGGTGCTGGGCCTGCGCATGTAGCGGCGCGAGCCCGGCGCAGCCACGCCAGCCCCGCCGACGTGCCGCCCGGCTGCGCGCCCAGCCGGGGGTGGTATTCGCAGCCGACCCAGCCGTCATAACCCAGTTCGTCCAGCAGCCCGAACAGATAGGGATAGTTGATCTCGCCGGTATCCGGCTCGTGCCGGTCCGGCACGCCCGCGATCTGCACGTGGCCGACGTGCCCGGTGGGCAGGTAGCGGCGCAGCCGGGCGGCCAGGCCGCCTTCCACGATCTGGCAGTGATAGAGATCCATCTGGATCTTCAGGTGGGGCGAGCCCACTTCGCGGACGATCCCATGGGCCTGATCCTGGCGGGTCAGGAAAAAGCCCGGCACGTCGCCAGGGTTGATCGGCTCGATCAGTACCGTGCGCCGGTCGCGCGCGGCCAGGTCCGCGGCCCAGGCCAGGTTCTCGACGTAGGTGGCGTGCAAGGCCGGGAGATCCGCCTGCGCAGGGATCCGGCCGGGCATGACGTGGAGGTTGTCGCAATCGAGCGCCGACGCGTAGTCGAGCGCATGTAGGAAGCTGTCGCGGAATTCGCGGCGCCGGTCGGGCAGGCAGGCGATTCCGCGTTCATCCGGGTGCGACCTGGGCGTGGCGTTGAAGAACACCAGGCGCAGCCCGTGATCGCGCAGCCGGGCCGCCAGCTCCGCTTTGGCATGGCCGTAGGGAAAGAAGAACTCGACCGCCGTGAACCCGTCCCGCATCGCGCAGCCGAACCGCTCCAGGAAGGGGCGGTCGGGATAGAGCATCGAGAGATTGGCGGCGAAGCGGGGCATGGTCGATGGCTCCGTGGGGCGTTCAGACCGGGGTCAGGACCTGTCCGCCGCGGAAGTAGGCGTCCAGGTTGTCGCACACCAGCCGTTCCATGTCGGCGCGCGACTCGCGCGTGAAGCCGGCGATGTGCGAGAGCGCCACGACCTGGTCCATGTCCAGCAGGGGCTGGGGCACGTCGGGCTCGTTTTCGAACACGTCCAGGCCCGCGCCGCCCAGCCGGCCTTCCTGCAAGGCCCGGACCAGCGCCGCCTCGTCGACCACACTGCCGCGCGCGATGTTGACCAGGATACCTCGCGGGCCCAGCGCATCCAGCACTTCCGCGTCGACCAGGTGGCGGGTGGCAGGGCCGCCGGGGCAGGCCACCACCAGGAAATCGGCCCACCGGGCCAGTTCCACCAGCGAGGGCTCGTGCTCGTGCGGGCTGCCCGCGACCGGCCGGCGCGTGTGATAGCGCACCACCATGTCGAAGCCGGCCGCGCGGCGCGCGACGGCCTGGCCGATGCCGCCGAAGCCCAGCAGGCCCATGTTCTTGCCATGCACGCGGGTCATCAGCGGGCGCTGGCCGGTCTTCCAGCCGCCGGCCCGCACGAAGCGGGTCGTGACGGAAATGCCGCGCGCCACGTCGATCGCCAGGCCCATGGCCAGGTCGGCGACGCAGCCGTCCAGGACGCGCGGGGTATTGCTGACCTGCATGCCCAGGCGCCTGGCGGTTTCGACGTCGATCTTGTCGTAGCCCACGCCGAAGTTGGCGATGACGCGGACATTGGGCACGGCGTTCAGGATGTCGGCGCCGCAGGCGTCGCGCACGTGGATCGCGATGCCTTCGAACGCGGGGCCGTGCTCGGCCAGGAAGGCGGCGCGATCGGACTGCTTCCACAGCGGGGTGACGTCGTAGTCGCGCGCCAGCCGCTCGTCGGCGGGGGCGGTGATGGGGCCGATCTGCAGGATGCGGTGTTTCATCGTGGGCTCTCCCGGGGTCAATCGCGGTAGCTCGTATCGCGTCGGTCCAGCATCCGCAGCAGGGCCGGCCACTCGCGTTCGCCGTGGGGGGGATGGGTGCCGTCCGGATTGGGCGTGGGCGCGTGGCGCAACTGCTGATAGGCGCGCTCGGTCACGGCCGGCGCCGGCATGTGCAGCGGGCTGCCGGCCGACAGCGTCAGCAACTGTGTCTGGCATGCCCGTTCGAGCCGCTGCATGTTGACGAAGGCCTCGGCCACGGTCCTGCCCACGGCCAGCAGTCCGTGATTGCGCAGGATCATGACGTCGCGGTCGGCCAGGTTGGCGGCCAGCCGCCGGCGCTCGTCCACGTCCACCGCCACGCCTTCGAAGTCGTGGTAGCCCACGCCGCCGGCGAAGCGCATCGCGGTCTGGTTCAGCGGCAACAGGCCGCATTCCAGGGCCGAGACCGCCATGCCCGCCGGCGTGTGGGTATGCAGGACGCAGGCCACGTCCGGGCGCGCGCCATGGATCGCGCTGTGGATCACGTAGCCGGGCAGGTTGATCGTGTACTGCGCATTGGGGTTGTGGATCACCTTGCCGGCCAGGTCGACCTTGATCAGGCAGGACGCGGTGATCTCCTCGTACATCATGCCGAACGGATTGATCAGGAAGTGCTCGTCGTCGCCCGGGACCCGCGCCGAGATGTGATTGAGGATCATGTCGCTCATGCCGAACAGGTCGATCAGCCGGTAGCACGCGGCCAGGTCTATCCTCGTTCGTCTTTCCGCCTCGGTGATGGCGGCGGTCGTTTCCTGCGGCGCCGAAGGCGCCGTGCTGCGGTGGGTCATGACGTTTCCGTTTGCCTGGTCGGGTTTCATTGCTTCTCGATGCCTGCTTCTTCGATGACGACCCGCCACTTGGCGGCGTCCTTGCGGAAGACCTCCTTGAGCGCCTCCGGCGTGCTGGCGCGCGGCTCTATGCCCAGCGCGATGAAGCGCTGGCGCACGTCCGGCGCCTGCAGGGCCTTGCCGATCTCCTGGTTGAGCTTCTGCACGATCGCGGGCGGCGTGCCGGCGGGGGCGACGATGCCGTTCCACGAATCGGATTCATACCTGGCCAGGGCCGGGTTGCCGCTTTCGGCGATGGTGGGCACGTCGGGCAGGAACCCTATCCGCGCGGGCGCCGTGGTCGCGATGGCTCGCAGCGACCCGCCGCGGATCTGGCCCAGCACGCCCGTGACGGTTTCCATCGCCACCTGCACATTGCGGCCGCGCAGCGCGGCGATGACGTCGCCGGTGGACTTGAACGGGACGATGGGCACGTCCAGTCCCGCCATCGTCGCGAACAGGCGCGCGGAAAGATGCTGGGCGCTGCCGACGCTGATCGTGCCGATGTTGAAGTGCGCCGGATCCCGGCGGGCGGCGCCGACGACGTCGTCGACGGTCTTGAGCGGACTGTCCTTGTCGGCCACCAGCAGGAAGTGGAAGGTACCGATGGTGGAGATCATCGAGAAGCTCTCGACCGGATCGTAGGGCAGCGACTTGAACAGATAAGGGCTGAACGCGTTCTGCCCGCTGACCAGCAGCAGGGTGTAACCGTCCGGGGCGGCACGGGCCACCATGGACGCGGCCGTGATGCCGCCGGCGCCGGGGGCGTTTTCGACCACTACGCTCTGACCCATGGATTCGGCCATTTTCTGCGCCAGGGTACGCACCACGGTATCGCCCAGCCCGCCCGGGCCGAAGCCGACGACGATCTTGACCGGCTTCTGCGGGAAGGCCTGCGGCCACGCCGCCAGCGGGGCCAGGAGGGTGGCGAGCGCTAGCAGCAACGGGGAAAGGAGCCCGCGCGGGGGCGGGCGATGATGGCGGTCCATGGCGTCTCCTGATGATCCGGCAGTGTCGTCCTGCCTGGAAGAGCATTGTGGTCGGGCGCGGCGCTGGCCGATACCGCGTTCCATGGACAGCTGTTATGCCGTTTTGATATGGCTGCCCTCGCCGTAGGGGTTTCCGCCGTCTGAGCGCCCGAAGTCGATCGGCTATGCTTGCGCCTTGATTTCCACGCACCTTCCCGACATGGCCACTTCCACCTCCCGCACCGTTTTCCGGGCGCCGGCGGCAACCTCGGCACGGAACTGGTGGTGCGCGCCGCGGCCGACAGCAATACCTTCCTGCTCGGGCATACGGGTACGATCGCCATCAATCCCGCGCTGTACAAGAACCTGTCGTTCAACGCCTCCACCGACCTGCAGCCGGTCGCGATGTTCGCGTCGTCGGCGCTGCTGCTGGTCGTGCCGGCGGCCTCGCCCGTCAAGAGCGTCGCGCAGCTGGCCGACGCGCTGAAGGCCAAGAATGCCGACCTGTCCTATGCGTCCAGCGGCGCCGGCACGGGCGGCCACCTGACGGCGGAAATGTTCCTGCACGCGCTGGGCGCGCGCGCCGTCCATGCGCCGTACAAGGGCACGGCGCCGGCGCTGGCGGATGTGGCCGGCGGCCAGGTGGATTTCAGTTTCAGCGTGATCCCGGCCGCCATGGCGCTGGTCAAGGCCGGCAAGCTGCGGGCCCTGGCCGTCACCAGCGCGAAGCGGCTGGCGCTGCTGCCGGACGTGCCGACCGTGGCCGAATCCGGCGTTTCCGCGCTGGCGGGTTTCGAAAGCACGCTGACCTACGGCATCCTGGCTCCCAAGGGCGTGCCGCAGGCGGACGTGGCGCAGCTTGGCGCCGAGATCCTGAAGGCGGCGTCCACGCCCGAATTCCAGTCCAAGCTGGGCATCGAAGGCGCCGAGCCACTGCTGGGCGGCGCGGCCGAGTACGCCCGTAAGGTCCAGGAAGAAAGCCGCAAGTGGTCCGAGGTGGTGAAGTTCTCGGGGGCGTCGGTCTAGCGGCCGTTGCGGGCGGAATCGGGAGGCTGCTCAGACCGGATTCAGCACCTGCCCCGTCCGGAAATACGCATCCAGGTTGTCGCACACGCGGGCTTCCATGTCCGCCCGCGATTCGCGGGTGAAGCCGGCGATGTGCGAGACGGCCACTACGTTGTCCATCTCCAGCAGGGCCTGGGGCACGTCGGGCTCGTTCTCGAACACGTCCAGGCCCGCGCCGCCCAGCCGGCCTTCCTGCAAGGCCCGGACCAGCGCGGCTTCGTCGACCACGCTGCCGCGCGCGATGTTGACCAGGATGCCCTGCGGGCCCAGCGCCTCCATGACTTCGGCGTTCACCAGGTGGCGGGTGGCGGCGCCGCCGGGGCAGGCCACCACCAGGAAATCGGCCCATCGGGCCAGTTCCACCAGCGAGGGCTCGTGCCGGTACGGGGTGCCCGCGACCGGCCGGCGCGTGTGGTAGCGCACGTCCATGTCGAAGCCGGCGGCGCGCCGGCCGATGGCCTGGCCGATGCCGCCGAAGCCCAGCAGGCCCATGTTCTTGCCGTGCACGCGCGTCATCAGCGGGCGCTGGCCGGTTTTCCAGCCGCCGGCCCGCACGAAGCGGGTCGTGACGGAAATGCCGCGCGCCACGTCGATCGCCAGGCCCATGGCCAGGTCGGCGACGCAGCCGTCCAGCACTTCGGGCGTGTTGCTGATCTGCATGCCCCGGCGCTTGGCGGCCTCGACGTCGATCTTGTCGTAGCCCACGCCGAAGTTGGCGATGACGCGGGCATTGGGAAGGGCGTTCAGGATGTCGGCGCCACAGGCGTCGCGCACGTGGATCGCGATGCCTTCGAACCCGGCGCCGTGCTCGGCCAGGAAGGCGGCGGGGTCGGCCTGCTTCCACAGCGGGGCGATGTCGTAGTCGCGCGCCAGGCGGGCGTCGACGGCGGGCGTGATGGAGGCGATCTGCAGGATGCGGTGCTTCATCGGGAGAGTCCTGGAAGTCGGTTGTCGGTCGCGGTCAGGGTGCCACGATAGCCCATGTTGCGCCGCCGCGCAGACGTGCGCCAGGGCGCTCGAGACTGGGGTAAACTAATTCTTGCCTTCACCCTGCGTGACTGGCGACTCTAGGCTTCGGGGCCTAGGTGGGTTTACCACAAGGAAGCGCAGGGTTTCGGCGGTTAGGTTCGTCCCGTCCGGGGCGCGGCCGCGCCGCCCGCCGTTCGCCTGGGCAGCCGTTAGGCAGATTCGTAGATCGCGTCACGCCGTCTTTCGTTTCGGCTGCCCTGCCGCGCAGGCGCAGCAGGGCGATGTGGCGCGGTTTCCGTCATATCGGCTGGCCGTCGCGTTGAATCCGTCGGTTGGCCCCCCGTTCTGCACAGGAAGGAAACCGTCATGTTCGACCGCAACCGCACCATCGCCCAGGCCGATCCCGAGCTCTGGTCCGCCATCGAGCTGGAAAACCAGCGCCAGGAACAGCACATCGAGCTGATCGCCTCGGAAAACTACGCCAGCCCGGCCGTCATGCAGGCGCAGGGCACGCAGCTCACCAACAAGTACGCCGAAGGCTATCCCGGCAAGCGCTATTACGGCGGCTGCGAGTTCGTGGACATCGTCGAGCAGCTGGCCATCGACCGCGCCAAGCAGATCTTCGGCGCCGACGCCGTGAACGTGCAGCCCAACTCGGGCTCGCAGGCCAACCAGGGCGTGTACATGGCCGTGCTCAAGCCCGGCGACACCGTGCTGGGCATGAGCCTGGCCGAGGGCGGCCACCTGACGCACGGCTCGCCGGTCAATGCCTCGGGCAAGCTCTACAACTTCCTGTCCTACGGCCTGAACGCCCAGGAAGAAATCGATTACGACCAGGTCGCGCGCCTGGCCGCCGAGCACAAGCCCAAGCTGATCGTGGCCGGTGCCTCGGCCTATGCGCTGCGCATCGACTTCGCCCGTTTCGCCGAGATCGCCAAGGCCAACGGCGCGCTGTTCATGGTGGACATCGCCCACTACGCCGGCCTGGTCGCCGGCGGCGCCTATCCCAACCCGGTCCCGCACGCCGATTTCGTCACCTCGACCACGCACAAGTCGCTGCGCGGCCCGCGCGGCGGACTGATCATGTGCAAGGCCGAGTTCGAGAAGGCCGTCAACTCCGCCATCTTCCCGGGCATCCAGGGCGGTCCGCTGGAGCACGTCATCGCCGCCAAGGCCGTGGCCTTCAAGGAAGCGCTGGATCCCTCGTTCAAGCAGTATGCCGCCCAGGTCGTGGCCAACGCCAAGGTGATGGCGGAGACGCTGGTCGAACGCGGCCTGCGCATCGTGTCCGGACGCACCGAGAGCCACGTCATGCTGGTGGACCTGCGCGCCAAGGGCATCACGGGCAAGGACGCCGAACTGGCGCTGGGCCAGGCTCACATCACGGTCAACAAGAACGCGATCCCGAACGATCCGGAAAAGCCCTTCGTCACCAGCGGCGTGCGTGTCGGTTCGCCGGCCATGACCACGCGCGGCTTCAAGGAAGACGAGGCCCGCCTGACCGCCAACCTCATCGCCGACGTGCTGGACAACCCGCGCGACGAGGCCAACATCGCGGCCGTGCGCGAGCGCGTCAACGCCCTGACCGCGAAGTTCCCGGTCTATGGTGGGTAGTAGGGCTCACCCCCTACGCCCTTCGGGCGCCCCCTCGAGGGGGCGGCGCTGGCGGACCGGTAGGAAAGACCACTCCCTGCGCCCTTCGGGCGCCCCCTCAAGGGGGCGGCGCTGGCGGACCGGCAAAGCCGGATCCGCTGCGCCCTGGGGGGCTGGTCTTAAAGAGGGAGTCGCACGCATGGACGCCATTTTGGCCGAGGACCGCAGATGAAGTGTCCTTTCTGTCGCCATGAGGACACCCAGGTGATGGACACCCGGGTGCTGGAAGAGGGCAGCGCCATTCGACGGCGCCGCCGCTGCACGCATTGCGATCGGCGCTTCACCACCTACGAGCGGGTGGAGTTGTCGCTGCCGGCGGTGGTCAAGCGCAATGGCAGCCGGTCGGAGTACGACCAGGGCAAGCTGCGCGGCAGCCTGATGCTGGCGCTGCGCAAGCGGGCCGTCAGCGCCGACGCGGTGGAAGCCGCCGTCACGCGCATCGAGGAAGCCCTGATGACCAGCGGCCTGCGAGAGGTGCCCTCCGAGCGCGTGGGCGAGCTAGTCATGCAGGAGCTCAAGAAGCTCGACAAGATCGCCTACATCCGCTTTGCCTCGGTCTACAAGAGCTTCGAGGACGTGGATGAATTCACCGACGTCGTGCGCGAGGTCCAGGGGCCCCGGCCTCCCGGCGCGAAGTCCTGATCGCCGATGAGCGCCGACATTCCCGAACGTCCCGAGGATGCCGCCTGGATGCGGCGCGCGCTGTCGCTGGCCGACGGCGTCATGTATACGACTTCGCCGAATCCGCGCGTGGGCTGCGTCATCGTGCGCGACGGCCAGGTCCTGGGCGAAGGCGCGACCCAGCCCGTGGGCGGGCCGCATGCCGAGGTGCGGGCGCTGCGCGACGCGCAGGCGCGCGGCTTGTCGGTGGCAGGCGCCACCGTCTACGTCACGCTGGAACCCTGCAGCCACCATGGCCGCACGCCGCCATGCGTCGATGCGCTGGTCGCCGCCGCGCCGGCGCGGGTCGTCGTGGCGATGGGCGATCCCAATCCGCGCGTCAACGGCGAAGGCCTGGCTCGGCTGCGCGCCGCGGGCATCGAAGTCACCGCGGGCGTGTGCCTGGACGAGGCGCTGGCGCTGAACGTCGGCTTCGTCGCCCGCATGAGCCGCGGCACCCCCTGGCTCTGGGCGAAGATGGCGGCGTCGCTGGACGGGCGCAGCGCGCTGCCCAACGGGCGGTCGCAATGGATCACCGGCGAGGCCGCCCGCGCCGACGGCCATCACTGGCGCGCGCGCAGTTGCGCCGTGCTGACCGGCATCGGCACCGTGCTGGCCGACGATCCCCGCCTGGACGTGCGCCATGTGGCGACCACGCGCCCGCCGCGCAAGATCGTGCTGGATACGCATCTGCGCATGCCGGCCGCTGCGCGCCTGCTCGACGGCACGGAAACCTGGGTCTTCACGGCGCGCGAGGATGCCGGGCGGGTCGCCGAACTGGCGGCGCGCAATGCGCGGGTCATTTGCCTGCCGGGCGCGGATGGCCGCGTCGACCTGCCCGGCGTCATGCGCTGGCTGGGGCAGCACGACATCAACGAAGTCCATGCCGAGGCCGGCGCGGTGCTGACCGGCGCCTTGCTGCAGGAGGGCTGCGTGGACGAATTGCTGGTCTACATGGCGCCCATGGTGTTGGGCGAGGGCGCCGGCATGGCGCGCTTGCCCCTGATCGAGGATCTGGGCCAGGCACGCCGTTTCCAGTTCGTGGACGTGCGCGGGCTGGGCCCGGACGTCCGGCTGCGGGCGCAGGACCCGCGGCGGCTGGCGGCGGCTCGCGCGGCCGCCACGCCCGCGCGGCGGGCCTGATCCGCCGCCGTCAGGGCGCCGTCCGGCTGCCCAGCGTGCGCGAGAGCTCGGCGGCTTCCCGCATCACCATTTCTCCGAATTCCTGGATGCGATCGGCGGGCAGCCGCGCGCCGGGGCCGAATACGCCCAGCGAGCCCGCCACCTGGCCGCTGCGATCGAAGAAGGGCGCGGCGATCGCCACCGCGCCCTGTATCAGTTCATCCCTGCTGACGGCATAGCCCCGGCGCCGCACCATGTCCAGGTCTTCGGCCGGCCGCTCGATGTCCAGGCCGCGCTCGGCCGCGTAGCGGCGGCGGTCCTCGTCGCCCTGGCCGATGTTGGCCAGGATGGCCCGGCCGCTGGCGCCCACCGATATGCGCTCGCGATAGCCGATGCCGCGCTTGAAGCTCAGGGGCTGGGGACTGGGCAGCTCGGCGATGCAGAGCCGGTCTCCGCCTTGCAGCACGAACAGGGCCACCGTCTCGCCGGTCTGCTCGCGCAGCCGCTGCATGGGCGGCGCCGCCAGCGCGCTCAGGTCCAGGCTGGAAGTCCAGACGTGGGCCAGCTGGCCCACCGAGGGCCCCAGGCGGAATTTCTGCGGATCGCCCTCCGATACCACGAAGCCGCACTGCTCCAGCGTGTACAGCAGGCGGTACAGCGTGGGCCGGCTCAGGTCCACGCGCTTGAGCAATTGCCCCACCGTCAGCTCGTAGTCCGTGGCCGTGAAGGCCAGCAGGATTTCCAGGGCCCGGTCCACGGCCCGCACGCTTTCGCCCGGTTTCTCGGTTTCCGCCACGCCTTTCCTCGTTCGTCTCTGTCCATCCAGCCCGACATCGTAGCCGAGCCGACGCCCGGTTCCGTGGGCGCCTGCCCGTTGACATTCCGTTTTATGTCCGTAGAATGGACTCAATTATCACAGAACGGACATTTCCTGCAGGAGGCAGTGGAGTCATGAACAAGGAAACCTCGGAAATCCTGGTGCGCACCGGCCCGGGCACGCCCATGGGCAATCTGCTGCGGCGCTACTGGGTCCCCATCCTGAAATCGAGCGAGATCGCCGAGCCCGACTGTCCCCCGGTGCGCGTGCAGATCATGGGCGAGAAGCTGCTGGCGTTCCGCGACAGCAGCGGGCAGGCGGGGCTGATCGACGAGTTCTGTTCGCACCGCGGCGTGTCGCTGTACTTCGGCCGCAATGAAGAGGACGGCATCCGCTGCGCCTACCACGGCCTGAAGTTCAACCGCCTGGGAGAGTGCGTGGACGTGCCGTCGGCGCCGCAAAGCTGCAGCCGCATGGGCATCAAGGCCTATCCGTGCATCGAGCGCGGCTCCATCGTCTGGGCCTACATGGGGCCGCCGGAAACCCAGCCCAGCCTGCCCGAGGTGGAGTGGTGCTGCCTGCCGGAAAGCCATATCTACGTGTCCAAGCGGCTGCAGGAGTCCAACTACCTGCAAGCCATGGAAGGCGGCATCGATACCAGCCACGTGTCGTACGTGCACCGCTACGAAGTCGACGTGGATCCGCTGCACCAGGGCACCAAGGCCAATGACTACATCAAGGCCGACGGCAACGTGGTGTTCGACATCGAGAAGAACGAGTTCGGCCTGTCCCTGTACGGCCGCCGCAATGGCGAACCCGATTCGTACTACTGGCGCATCACCCAGTGGCTGTTCCCGTGGTTCACGCTGATCCCGCCGTTCGGCGACCACGCCCTGGGCGGGCACGTCTGGGTTCCCATCGACGATCACAACTGCTGGGCCTGGAGCATCAACTTCCATCCCGACAAGCCGCTGTCCGAACAGGAGCGCGCGGATCTGGACGCGGGCCGGGGCATCCATGCGCCCTGCGATCCCGTTACCTTCCGCCCCCTGGCGAACAAGGACAACGACTACCTGATCGACCGCGTGGCGCAGAAGGAGAAGCGCGCCTACAGCGGCGTGTTCGGCTTCGCCATGCAGGATGCGTCGCTGCAGGAAAGCATGGGACCCATCCAGAACCATGAGGCCGAACGGCTGCTGCCCACGGATCGCGCCATCGTCATGGCGCGCCGCATGCTGCATGAAGCCGCCGTGGGGCTGGCCAACGGTTCGGAACCGCCGGCGCTGGACGGCGCCGCGCAGCGCGTGCGCGCTGCGGGCGTCTTGCTGGACCGTGGCGCGGATCCGATGGAGTGGGCCAGGAAACACCTGGCGGACGGCTTGAACGAGCCGGTCTACAGCGTGTAGCCGGCCGCTTCGATAACGAGAGGGTAAGGAGACTTTCATGCATGCATTGCTACGCAAGGCGGCCTGTGCGCTCGCCGTCTGTTCCGTCGTGCCGGCGGCCGCGGCCGCCGGCGAATGGGCACCCACCAAGCCCGTGCGCATCATCGTTCCCATCGTGGGCAGCACCAACGACGTGCTGGGACGGCTGGTGGCGTCCAAGCTCGAAGGCATACTGGGGCAGCCGGTCATCGTCGAGAACAAGCCGGGCGCAGGCGGCAACATCGGTGCGGACCTGGTGGCCAAGTCGCCGCCGGACGGCTACACGCTGCTGGTGGGCTACAACGGGCCCATCGCCATCAACAAGACGCTTTTCGACAACATGCCCTACGATCCGGTCACCGACCTGGCGCCGATCACGCTCGCGGTCAGCTCGCCGCAGTACCTGGTGGTCAATCCGGGGTTGCCGGTCAAGAGCGTGGCGGATCTGGTGGCCTGGTCCAAGGCCCATCCGGGCAAGCTGTCGTACGGGTCGGTGGCCACCGGCAGCGCCTCGCACCTGACCATGGAGATGCTGAACGAGGCCTCGGGGCTGGGCGCCACGCACGTGCCCTATCGCGGCGCCTCGCCGGCCCTGGTCGACCTGGTGGCGGGCAACGTGCAGGCGGCCTTCATGGTGCCCGGCAACGTCCAGCAGTATGTGAAGGAAGGGCGGCTCAGGCTGCTGGCCTCGACGGGCGAGAAGCGCTTTCCCAGCACGCCCGACATTCCGACCATGATCGAGTCGGGCTATCCCCACTTCGTTGCCACGTCGTGGATCGGCTTCCTGGCGCCGGCCGGCACGCCGCGTCCCATCATCGACCGCTACAACAAGGAGATCGTGAAGATCCTGCACATGCCCGACGTGCAGCAGAAGCTGCGCGACATGGAGTTCGAGGTCGTGGCCAACACGCCGGAACAGTTCGGCGCGTGGATACGGACCGAAGTCGAACGCTGGGGCAAGGTCATCAAGGCCACCGGCGCGAAGGCGGGGTAAGCCATGGCCAGACTCGCAGAACGCAGGGCCCTGATCACCGGCGGCGGCGCGGGCATAGGCGCCGCCATCGCCCGGGTCTTCTGTCTGGAAGGCGCGGCGGTGCTGCTGGTGGACCGCGATGCCGACGCGCTGGCGCGCAGCGCCGCGGCGCTGCGCGAGCAGCATCCGGAGGCCCGGGTCGAGTGCCTGGCCGCCGACGTGGCCGACGAGGATGCGGCATTGAACGCGGCCGAGCTGGCCCGGCGGACCTGGGGCGGGCTGGACGTCCTGGTCTGCAACGCGGCCATGCGCAACTACTCGCGCCTGTCCGAAGCCCGGCCCGAGGAGTGGCGCGCCATGGTGGACGTGAACCTGGTCGGTACGGCCAATTACTGCCGTGCCGCGCTGCCCGCCCTGCGCGAGTCGGGCAGGGGCAGCCTGGTGATCGTGTCGTCGTGCTACGCGGTGACGGGCAGGGCGGGCATGGGCATCTACGATGCGACCAAGGCCGGCCTGCTGGCGATGACCCGCACGCTGGCGTTCGAGGAAGCGTCGCACGGCGTGCGCGTCAACGCCGTATGTCCGGGATCGACCCTGACCGAGTTCCACGTGGACCGGGCCCGGGCGCGCGGCCAGGCGATCGAGCAGTTGAGGGGCGAGCGCAGCGATACCTCCCTGCTGGGCCGCTGGGCGGCACCCGAGGAAATCGCCTGGCCCGTGCTGTGGCTGGCCTCGGACGAAGCCTCGTTCATGACCGGGACCCACGTGCTGGTCGATGGGGGCCTGTCGGCGATGTGATGCGCAAGATGCGCACTACCGGCCCGTTTTCTTTATCATGTCCCCATGAAGCGTGGCCGGCGAGGGGGTGCCCGGCTCCGCCGAACTTGTCAGGGGGACGGGATCCGTGCATGCGTCGACGTCCGGGGGCCGGAGGTATCGCCCAAGTGGTGATGGGCAATGGCGGCGGAAGGCGGGTGGGTTTGCGGCCTGGCTGGCCTTTGTCCTGCATGCGGGCGCGGCGGCCCAGGCGCTGCCCGCCCTGAGCTATCAGGCGGCGCAGCAGCAGGTACTGGCGCGATCCGACAAGCTGGGCGCGGCGCGGGCGGCGGTCGAAAGCAAGGAGCTCCAGCTCGAAGGCGTGCGCCATCTGGGCGGGCCCTCGCTCAGCGTGTCCGCCTCCCACATCCGCTACGAAGCCAACGCCAATCTCAGCCTGTCGGGGCTGAACAACATCGGTATTCCACTGCCCCTGCCTTCCAGCGTGGAACTGGAGCGGCGCGGCTCCCTGACCAACAAATCCCTGATCGGCATCTGGCCGCTCTATCTGGGCGGGGCCACCGACGCGGCGCGCGGCCTGGTCAACGCCCAGGCCGACGAAGCGCGCGCGGACGCGACCCAGGCCGGCTACGAAGTGCAGACCACGCTGGCCAAGCGCTATTTCGCCGCGCAGCTCGCCGCGCGCGCATGGGACCTGCGCCGCGAGGCCCTGCGTGCCATCGGCGAACACGACCGCGCGGCCGAGCGCATGATGGCCGAAGGCACGATTGCCCGCGTCGACCGGCTGCAGGCGCGGGTCGCGCTGGAGGATGCGCGGCGCGAAGAGCGCAAGGCGCAGGACACGCTCGAACTGGCGCAGGTGGCCCTGGGCCGCACGCTGCGCATGGACGAGGCCGTGCGGCCTTCGACGCCGCTGTTCATCCTGACCCAGTCCATCGAACCGCTGTCGTACTTCCTGGAGGCCGCCATGCGCGGGCATCCCGCGCTGGGCAAGGTCGCGGCCAAGGAAGAACAGGCGCGCCAGCTGCATGCGGTGGAAACCGCCACGCGGCGCCCGCAGGTGTTCGCCTTCGGCGGCCACCAGATCCGCAGCGAGAACGGCAGCTGGCTGGTGGGCGTGGGCGTGCGCTGGACGCTGTGGGATTCGCTGGACCGGCCGGCGCTGGACGCCGCCAGCGACAAGACCATTCTCCAGGCCCAGCTGACCGAGGCCCAGGCGCGGCAGGACATCAGTCTACTGGTGGAAAGCAAGTGGCGCGCGGTGGATCAGGCGCGCCGCCAGTTCCTGGCGACCGGCGCCAGCGTCGAACTGGCCGACGAGGTGGTGCGCCTGCGCACCAGCGGCCTGCGCGAAGGCGTCAGCACCGCCACGGACCTGATCGATGCCGAGACCAACCGCGCCAAGGTGCAGACCGAAAGGGCGCAGGCCGCCTACGACTACATCCAGTCCCTGGCCGAACTGCTGGAGGCCAGTGGGCTGGGCGGCGAATTGACGCGTTACATCGAACGGGCGGACGTGCGCCTGCCGCTGGCGGCCGTGGCCGCCGATCCCGTCCGCGGCCCCTGACGACAACGAGACCGAGTTGCCATGAGCGCAAGAAAATCCACTCTCGCCATTGCCGTTGCCGGCATGCTGGTGCTGGCCGTCGTCGCCTATGGCTTCTGGCGCGCGTCGCGGCCCGCGCCCGAGCAGTTCCAGGGCTACATGGAAGCCCAGGAGACCGACGTCGCCGCCAAGATCTCGGCGCGCGTGGCCGAGGTGGCGGTGAAAGAAGGCGACAAGGTGGAGCGCGGCGCGTTGCTGGTGCGCCTGGACAGCCCCGAGGTGGCCGCCAAGATGGCCCAGGCCCAGGGCGCGCTGGCGGCGGCGCGCGCGGTGCAGGCCAAGGCCGATCGCGGTGCCCGCCCGCAGGAGATCACGATGGCGCAGTTGAACTGGCAGCGTGCGCAGGCGGCGGCCGACCTGGCGGAGGTCTCGTTCCGCCGCGTGGACAACCTTGCCCGCGAAGGGCTGGTGGCCGAGCAGAAGCGGGACGAGGCGCGCGCCAATTACCACGCTTCGCGCGATGCGGCGCTGGCGGCGCGGGCGCAGTACCAGCTTGCGCTGGACGGCGCGCGGCCCGAGGATAAGGAGGCGGCGGCGGGCCAGGCCCGGCAGGTGGCCGGCGCGCTGGCCGAGGTCGAGGCGGCCGAGGCCGAGGTCAATCTGAAAAGCCCCGTGGCCGGCGAGATCGCCAAGGTCTATGCCAAGGTCGGCGAGCTGTCGCCGCAGGGCGTGGCGGTGGCCACCGTGGTCGACCTGGCCGACCAGTGGGTCGTCATCAACGTGCGCGAGGATCGGCTCTCGCGTTTCGCCGTCGGCTCGAGCTTCCAGGCCGAACTGCCCGCACTGGACAACCGCCGCGCGGATTTCAAGGTCTATTACGTCTCCGTGCTGCCCGACTTCGCCACCTGGCGCACCACCCGCGCCAGCCAGGGGTTCGACGTCCGCACCTTCGAGGTCCGGGCTCGTCCGCAGGCGCCGATAGAAGGCGCGCGGCCGGGCATGAGCGTGCTGGTACGGTGACGCCATGAGCGCAGCGGCGGGACCTCCCCCGCATACGGCCGGCGGGGCCGCGCCCCGCGAAGCGCGGCCGGGCGCCTTCCGGCGCGCGGCGAGCCGGGAAGCCGCGTGGCTGCGCCGGCATCCGCGCGAACTGGCCATGATCAGCTGGGTACCGCTGCTGGCCGTGCTGCTGCTGTGGTGGATGTTCTCGGCCGGCATTCCCACGCGCCTGCCCATCGCCGTCGTGGACGGCGATCATTCGGCCCTGTCGCGCCAGTTCGCGCGCATGCTGGAGGCGGCGCCGGGCTTGCGCGTCGCGCGGCGCGACGCCAGCCTGGCCGAGGCGCGGGCCGGCATGGAGCGGGGCGACGTCTACGCGGTGGTGGCGGTCGAGCGCGATTTCTCCCGCGACATCAAGCGCGGGGCCAGCGGCCACGTCACGCTCTACCACAACGCGCAGTTCTACACGGTGTCGGGCCTGGTCCTGCGCGATGTGCAGACCGTGGCCATGACACTGTCGGCCGGCGTCGAGATGGCGGCGCGCAACCGCCGCGGCGAGCCGGCGCAGTCGGTGGCGGTCAGCGCCGAGCCGGTTCGGGCCAGTTCGCTGGCCTTGTTCAACCCCAGTCTCAACTACGAACAATTCCTGGCGGCCGCGCTGGTCCCGGCACTGCTGCACATCCTGGGGATGACGGCCGGCGCCTGGACCGTGGGCCGGGAGATCCGCGACCGCACGGTGGGCGCCTGGCTCGCGGCGGCCACGGGCGCGCAGGCCCGTCCCGATGGCGGCGTGCGCGTCGCGGCGGGGCCGGCCCTGGCGGCATTGGCCGGCAAGCTCGCGTGGCCATGGGCGGGGCTGTCCGCCGTGGGCCTGGCGGCCCTGCTGTGGCTGACCTGGGGCCGGGGGTGGCATCCGCCCGGCAGCCTGCCGTGGGTAGCCGTGGCCCTGATGTCTTTCATTGCCTTGTCGATCGCGATGGGGGCCGCCGCCGCGCTGGCGACGCGATCCCTGCGCACGGCCTTGTCGCTGGCTGGCATCGTGACGGCGCCGGCCTTCGCCTTCAGCGGCATGGGCTTCCCGCTGGCCGCCATGCCGGCCGGCGCGCGCGCCTGGGCGCTGGCGCTGCCCTATACGCACTACATCCGCCTGCAGGTGGAGCAATTGCAGATGGCTGCGCCCCTGCGCCATTCGTTGCCGGCCTTCGTGCTGATGCCGCTGGGCGCGGCGCTGCTGGCGCTGGCGGGCGCGTGGCTGCTGTGCCGCGTGGCGGCCGAGCCCGCGCGCTGGGGAGGCCGCTGATGGACGCGCGCGGCTGGGCCGCGGCCTGGCGAGACACCCTGGCTGAGCTGCTGCGCGACAAGGGCGCGCTGCTGCTGATCGTGCTGGCCCCGGTCTTCTACGGATTCTTCTATCCCTGGCCCTATGCCACCGAGGTCCTGCAACGCGTGCCGGTGGCCATCGTGGACCTGGACCACTCCAGCCTGTCGCGCCAGATCGTGCGCTACGCCGATGCCAGCCCGGACCTGCGCGTGGCGATGGTGACCGGCGACGAAGAGACGGCACGGCAGGCGATGTGGCGGGGCGAGATCGAAGGCTATGCGCTGCTGACGCGAGACCTCAGGCGCAATGTGCTGCGCGGCCGGCCGGCGCCGGTCGTGGTCAGCACCAACGGCAGCTACGCGCTCTACAACAAGGCGGTGATGACCGGCTTCACGGCCGTCGTCGGCACGGTGTCGGCCGGCATCGAGATCGCGCAGCGTACCGCGCACGGGCAGGGGCGGAACCAGGCCATGGCAGGCCGCAGCCCGGTCGGCGTCAGCGCCGTGGCCCTCTACAACCCCACCGGCGGCTATGGCAGCTACGTCGTGCCGGCGGTGGCGTTGATCATCATGCAGCAGACGCTGCTGATGGGCGTCGCGATGCTGGCCGGCACCTGGGCCGAGGCCGGCCGCCTGCGGGCGCCGGCCAGGGTCTGGCTGGGGCGCGTGCTGGCCTTCTCCACCGCCGGCCTGGTCGCGGGGCTGGTCTATTTCGGCTGGATCTTCTGGTTGCAGGACTACCCGCGTGGCGGCAACCCGCTGGGGGCGCTGGTCCTGCTGCTTTGCTATGCCCCGGCGATCAGCGTGGCGGGGGCGCTGCTGGGCGCCTGGCTCAAGGACCGCGAGCAGGCCTTGCAGGTATGGCTGTTCACGTCGCTGCCCATCGCCTTCCTGTCCGGATTCGCGTGGCCGGTGGAAAGCCTGCCGCCTGTGTTGCAGGCGGCACGCTGGATCTTTCCCAGCACCGCCGGCATCGATGCCTCGCTCAGGCTGAACCAGATGGGGGTGCCGCTGGCCGACGTGGCGGGATCGCTGTCGTGGCTGGCGGCCTGGGCGCTGGCGGGCTTTGCCGCACTGGCCTGGTGGATGCGTCCCCGGGAGCCGGGGACGCTCCGCGGGGACGTCAGATCTGCGTGATGAACTTGGTCACCAGGTAGCCGTCGAAGGTCTCGACGCCGCCTTCGCTGCCTATGCCCGAGTCCTTCACGCCGCCGAAGGGCGTCTCGGCCAGGGCGACGCCGAAGTGGTTGATGTTGACCATCCCGGCTTCCAGGCCGTTGGACACGGCGGTCGCGGTCTTGAGCGAGTTCGTGAACACATACGAGGCCAGGCCGAAGGGCAGGCTGTTGGCGCGCTTGAGCACTTCCTCGATGGTCTTGAAGCGCGTGACCGGGGCGATGGGGCCGAAGGGTTCCTCGGTCATCAGCTTGGAGTCGTCGGGGATGTCGGTCACGACCGCGGGCGAGAAGAAATAGCCTTTTTCGCCCATGCGCGAGCCGCCCGTCACGACACGGCCGCCGCGCTGGCTGGCGTCGTCCAGGAAGGTTTCCATGGCCATCAGCCGGCGCTCGTGGGCCAGGGGGCCCATTTCCACGCCCTTGCCCAGGCCGTCGCCGACCTTGATGGAGGCGATGGTGTCGGCGAAGCGCGCCACGAACTTGTCGTAGGCCTTTTCCTGGACGTAGAAGCGGGTCGGCGATATGCAGACCTGGCCGGCGTTGCGGATCTTCATGCGCGCCAGCATCTCGGCCGCCGGCTCGACGTCGGCGTCGTCGAAGACCAGCACCGGGGAATGGCCGCCCAGTTCCATCGTGGTGCGCTTCATGTGGGCGCCGGCCAGCGCCGACAGCTGCTTGCCCACCGGCACCGATCCGGTGAACGAGATCTTGCGCACGATGGGCGACTCGATCAGGTAGGTGGAGATTTCGCTGGGCACGCCCCAGACGATGTTCAGCACGCCGGGGGGCAGCCCGGCGTCGTGGAACAGCTGGGCCATGGCCACGACCGCGCTGGGCGTGTCTTCCGGACCCTTCAGGATGATGGTGCAGCCGGCGGCGACGGCCGCGGAGACCTTGCGGATGGCCTGGTTGAACGGGAAGTTCCAGGGCGTGAACGCGGCGCAGACGCCCACCGGCTCGCGTACGACGAACTGGCGCACCGCCGGGTTGCGGGGAGGGATCACCCGGCCGTAGATGCGGCGGCATTCCTCGGCATGCCATTCTGCATGCTCGGAGCAGGTCATGATCTCGGCCACGGCCTCGGCCAGCGGCTTGCCCTGGTCCAGCGTCAGGTTGCGCCCGATGTCCTGGGCACGCTCGCGCGCCAGTTCGGCCACCTTGCGCAGGATGCGCGAACGCTCGAGGGGCGAGGTCTTCTTCCAGCTTTCGAAGGCCCGCTGGGCCGCCGCCAGGGCCCGGTCCAGATCCGCGCGCGAGGCGTGCGGCAGCTTGCCGAGCACTTCCTGGGTGGCAGGATTGATGACATCCTGCTCGCGGCGATCGCCGCCTTGGATGAATTCGCCATCGATGTAAAGGGCGAGGTCCTGATACATGCCAGTCTCCTGAGGTCGGAGTCCGGGACGTTCCGGACTCCGGAAGCGAAAAGCAACCCCATAGACTAGCACGGTCTGGCGATTTTCCGCATGAACCGCCCGCCCCGCATGCTATCTTCCCGGGTACTTTTCCTTACCCCGAACCTTGCGTATTTCCCGCGGCATGCCGGCAGGACGACACCCGAAAACACAGCCTGGCGACAGCCCCCGCTACCGGCAGATCCTGGATGCCTTGCTGGCTCGCATCGAGCACGGCATCTATCCGGTGGGCGGCCACGTCCCCACCGAAGGCGAACTGTGCCGCGAGTTCGAGGCCAGCCGCTACACGATACGCGCCGCGCTGGCCCGCCTGGTCGAGCACGGCATGGTCGAACGCCGCCCCGGAGCCGGGACGGTGGTGCTTGCGTCACGGTCGCGACGGGCCTACCAGCAGTCGATCGCCTCGCTGTCCGACCTGTTCCAGTATGCGTTGGACACGCACGTGGAAATCCGCGCCTCGACCCTGGTGACGCTGGACGCGGCCACCGCCGCCATGCTGGGCGCGCGCGAGGGCGACCGCTGGCTGCAGGTGGACAGCGTGCGCTGGACCGAGCGGGGCGGCACGCCCATCTGCTGCACCAGTTCCTTCCTGCCCGAGCGGCTGGCTTGGATAGGACCCGAGCTGCCCGGCTGCGTGGGACCCTTCTATGCCCACATCGAGGCGCGCGCGGGCGAGCCCATCGTGCGGGCCACGCAGGAGATCCGCGCCGAGCCCATGCCGGCGCACCTGCGGCCGCTGCTGGACGAGCGCCGCGAGGCGATCGCGCTGTGCCTGATCCGCCATTACTTCTCGGCGATGGGCAGCGTCATCTGTTCGTTCAACTGGCATCCGGCGGCCAGCTTCAGCTACCGCATGGAGATCGAGCGGCGGGGTTAGGGACTACATGATGGCCGGCTTGTCCACGTGCAGCGCACG
The DNA here is from genome assembly GCF_039523035.1 of Pigmentiphaga daeguensis. NCBI lineage: Bacteria > Pseudomonadati > Pseudomonadota > Betaproteobacteria > Burkholderiales > Alcaligenaceae > Pigmentiphaga > Pigmentiphaga daeguensis. The sequence continues at coordinate 172,992 of NZ_BAAAEN010000009.1, forward strand.
GGCGCCTTCGGCGGCCAGTTCGGCCGGCAGCGATTCATTCCATAGCCGCGCGATGTAGCGTTCGCCGGTGCGGCCATTGGAGGCGTCCGAGCACAGCCACAGGATGCCGCGCCGCATGATGGAGGCGGGCAGCAGGTTGCCGTCGGCGCCTTTCCTGTTGGGACCGCCGGGAAGGAAATCGGTGTCGGCCGCGCCGCCGGGCAGATAGACGTTCACGTCCACGCCCGTGCCCGCCAGGTCCTGCGCCCAGATGCGCGAGGCGGCCTCCAGCGCGGCCTTGCTCGGCCCGTAGGGCGAATAGCCCCGGCGCACCATGGTCTGGTCGCTGGTCGAGATGTTGATGATCTTGCCGAAACCCTGGGCCACCATCAGCGGTGCGGCGGCGCGCGCCATGTTGAAGGCGCCGTTGATGTTGGTGTCGATGATCGCCCGCCAGGCCTGCGGGTCGGTCTGCCAGAAGCGCGCGGGCTCGGTGGTGAAGGTGTCGCTGATGACGCCCATGCCTATGCCGGCATTGTTCACCAGCACGTGCAGCGCGCCGAAATGGTCGCGGATCTCGGCCACCGCGCGCGAGCAGTGCTCGAAGCGCGTGACGTCGGCGACGATGGCGAACATGCGCCCGATGCCGGCCGTGGCCTGGGCCTGCGCCATGGTCTCGTGCATGGCGTCCGAGGCATGGGCGCCGGTGATCGCCACCCGGGCGCCCGCCGCCACCAGCGCCAGCGCCATTTCGCGTCCCAGTCCGCGCGTGCCGCCGGTGACCAGCACGACGCGGTCGCGCAGGGATGCCGTGTAATCTGCCGTCATGACGTTCGCTCCTGGAAGAGGCGCCCACGCGGCCGCACCGTCCGGTGCCCGTATCGCGCCGTGCATGTCCCAGTGTAGCGGCTTGGCGGGGGCGCAGGGGCATTCTGCGGCGCCGCGATGTCGATTTGTCCGGACAAAGTTATACTGCCCCTGACCACAGATACGGGGGACCCGGCATGGACGGCCACGTGGAGATCATCGACGTCGCACCGCGCGACGGCATCCAGAACGAGCGCGTGCTGTTGCCCGCGGCTGACAAGATCGAGCTGATCCGCCGCATCGCCGATGCCGGCGGCAGGCGGATCGAGGCGACGAGTTTCGTCAATCCGAAGCGGGTGCCGCAGATGGCCGATGCCGAGGCCGTCATGGCGGGCGTCGAGCGCCGTCCGGGCCTGTCGCTGATCGGCCTGGTGCTCAACGAGCCGGGCCTGGCGCGGGCGCGGGCGGCCGGCTGCGACGAGGCCAACGTGGTGGTGGTCGCCAGCGAGACCTTCTCGCGCAAGAACCAGGGCGCGGGCGTGGCCGAGGTGGTCGCGGCCGCCTCGGCCATCCTGGCGGGCGCGCGGGCGGCCGGCATGCGTACCTCCGTCACCGTCGGCGCCGCCTTCGGCTGCCCCTTCGAGGGCGAGGTGCCCGCGCAACGGGTGCTGGCCCTGGTGGAGTCGCTGCTGCCGGCCCGGCCGGACGAGATCGCGCTGGCCGACACCATAGGCTGCGGCGTGCCAACCCAGGTGCGCGAACTGCTGGCCGGCACGCGCGCGCTGGCGCCGCAAGCGCGCCTGCGCTGCCATTTCCACAATACGCGCAATACCGGCATCGCCAACGTGCTGGCGGCGCTGGAAGCGAGCGTGGATGCCCTGGACGCCAGCACGGGCGGTTTCGGCGGCTGCCCCTTCGCCCCGGCGGCCACCGGCAACATCGCCACCGAGGACGTCGTCTACATGCTCGAGCGCATGGGCGTGGCCACCGGCATCGACCTGGACGCCGTGCTGCGGACGGCCGAATGGCTGGGCGAGCGGCTGCAGCGGCCCGCCATCGGCGGCGTCAGCCGCGCCGGCCGCTTTCCGGCCCCGGCGCCGCAGGCGTGCGCATAGCGGTCCCGGCCGCGTCGTGGACTATCATGGCGTCCTGAGAATGACGTGGAGTGGGTACGACGATGGACAACGTCGATCTGGACGTCCTGCGGCGCCTGGCCCAGTGGCGGCGGGAAGGGCACGAGGTCGTGCTGGGCACGGTGACGCGCACCTGGGGCTCGGCGCCCCGACCCATCGGCGCGATGGTGGCCGTGCGCGGCGACGGTTCGATCGCCGGTTCGGTGTCGGGCGGTTGCATCGAGGACGACCTGTCGGACAAGGCGCGCACCGGCGCCTGGCCCACCGGCGTGCCCAGCGTGGTGCGCTACGGTGTCTCGGCCGAGGAGGCCACGCGTTTCGGCCTGCCCTGTGGCGGCACGCTGGAACTGGTCCTGGAGCCGGTCGCCGACCATAGTGGCGTGGAAGAGCTGCTGGCGGAGCTGACCCAGGGGCATCGGGTGCTGCGCCGACTGGACCTGGCCACCGGCCGCGCCGTGCTGGAAGCCGCCCGCGACCGTGCCGACACGCTGTCGCTGACCGACTCGGAGCTGGTCGCCACCCACGGGCCGAGCTGGCGCCTGCTGATCATAGGCGCGGGGCAGATGTCGCAGTACCTGGCGCAGATGGCGCTGGCGCTGGACTACGAGGTCATCGTCTGCGATCCGCGCGAGGAATATACGCAGGGCTGGGAGGTGCCGGGCGCGAGGCTGGTGACCACCATGCCCGACGATACCGTGACCGAGATGCGCCCCGATCGCCATACGGCCATCGTCGCGCTGACCCACGATCCCAAGCTGGACGACCTGGCGCTGCTGGAGGCGCTCAAGTCCCAGGCCTTCTACGTTGGCGCCATCGGTTCGCGGGCCAACCAGGCCAAGCGCCGCGAGCGGCTGGTCGAGTTCGACCTGACCCCGGACGAGGTGGCCCGGCTGCACGGCCCGGTGGGCCTGCGCATCGGGGCGCGCACGCCGCCCGAGATCGCCGTGGCCATCCTGGCCCACATGACGGCCGAGCGCTACGGCTTCCACAAGCTCGAATTCGAGGCGCCGGGCGCCGGCGCGTAAACTATCGCGCCTCGTCGTTTTCCGGATCCCCGCCGTGCCCGCCGTCGTCAACATCGCCGCCTACCGTTTCCTGACCCTGGACGACCTGCCCGCGCTGCAGGCCGCGGCGCGCGACCGGGCCCTGGCGTGCGGACTGAAGGGCACGGTGCTGCTGGCGCACGAGGGCATCAACCTGTTCCTGGCCGGCACCCGCCCGGGCATCGACGCCTGGCTGGAGTGGCTGCGGCATGGCCCGGACTTCGGCGGCCGGCTGGCGGGCATCGAGGTCAAGGAAAGCCTGTCCGCCCGGGTGCCGTTCCGCAAGCTGCTGGTGAAGATCAAGCGCGAGATCATCCGCATGGATCATCCGGCCATCCGTCCCGAAGCCGGCCGGGCGCCGGCTGTCGATGCCCGCACGGTGGTCCGCTGGCTGCGCCAGGGCCGGGACGACGAAGGGCGGGAGGTCGTCATGCTGGACACCCGCAATGCCTTCGAGGTCGATCACGGCACCTTCCGGGGCGCGATCGACTGGCGCATTTCCCGCTTCACGCAATTCCCGGCGGCCGTGCAGGCGCACCGGAACGACCTGGCGGGCAAGACCGTGGTGAGTTTCTGCACCGGCGGCATCCGCTGCGAGAAGGCGGCCATCTACATGGCGCGAGCCGGCGTCGAGCACGTCTACCAGCTCGAGGGCGGCATCCTGAAGTATTTCGAGGAAACCGGCGGGGAGGGCTACGACGGCGAGTGCTTCGTGTTCGACGGGCGCGAGTCGCTGGATCCGGCGCTGAGGCCCCGGCTGGACGGGGTGGACGACCCGATCCCGGCGCCGTAGGCTGCGCTGCGCGCCGCCCCCTTGCTGTCCCGGCATCCGGGTAAAATACCCGGTTTCCCCGTATCGGCCGACCGCCCGCGCCGCCGCCGGTACAACCCCGCAACCCCGCGCCGGACGATCTTCATGTCTGCATTCATTTCTCCCGTTCCCACCCCCGGCGGCTCCTCGGCGATCTCGTCGGTGCCGGAAATCGTGGCCGAGCTGCGCGCCGGCCGCATGGTCATCCTGGTCGACGAGGAGGACCGCGAGAACGAAGGCGACCTCGTCATGGCGGCCGAGTTCGTCACGCCCGAGGCCATCAATTTCATGGCCCGCTACGGACGGGGCCTGATCTGCCTGACGCTGACCGAAGAGCGCTGCCGCCAGTTGAACCTGCCGCTCATGGTGTCGGCCAACGGCACCAAGCACGGTACCAATTTCACCGTTTCCATCGAAGCCGCCCAGGGCGTGACCACCGGCATCTCGGCGGCCGACCGGGCCCGCACGGTGCAGGCCGCCGTGGCGCGCGACGCCAAGCCGTCCGACCTGGTGCAGCCCGGCCACATCTTTCCGCTGAAGGCGGCCCGCGGCGGCGTGCTGGCGCGGGCCGGCCACACCGAAGCCGGTTGCGACCTGACCGCCATGGCGGGGCTTACGCCCGCCTCGGTCATCTGCGAAGTGCTCAAGGACGACGGCTCCATGGCGAGGCTGCCCGACCTGATCGAGTTCTCGCGCCAGCACGGCGTCAAGATCGGCACCATCGCCGACCTGATCCAGTACCGCAGCGAACACGAGTCGCTGGTGCAGCGCGTGGCCGAGCGGCCGATCCGCACGGCGCACGGCGTCTTTCGCGCGGTGATGTACCGCGATACGCCCAGCGGCGCGCCCCACCTCGCGCTGGTCCATGGCGAGATCCATCCCGAGCGCGAGACCCTGGTGCGCGTGCACGAGCCCACGTCGCTGCTCGACGTGCTGGAAGTGGCCCGCAGCACGCACAGCTGGAGCGTGCCCAGCGCCCTGGAAGCCATTTCCCAGGCCGAATCCGGCGTGGTCATCCTGCTCAACTGCGACGGCACGGCCAGCGACCTGGCGGCCGAGTTTCAGCAATTGATCGACCAGGACCGCACCGGCGCGGCCTGCGGCGACGCGCCGGTGCGCATGGACTTGCGCACCTATGGCGTGGGCGCGCAGATCCTGAAAGACCTGAACGTCGGCAGCATGAAGCTGCTGGCACGGCCGGTCCGCATGCCCAGCATGACCGGCTTCTCCCTTACCGTGACCGGCTACGAGGCCGGCCATGACCAACCCCCCACCAAGGACGGCGCCCCATCATGAACCCCTATACCATGACTCCCGATCTGAATGGCGAAGGGCTGCATATCTGCATCGTGCGCTCCCGCTTCAATGAAAACATCGGCGAACTGCAGCTGCAGGCCTGCCTGGAAGAACTCGGCAAGCTGGGCGTGGACGAGCGCGACATCATGGTCGTGTCGGTGCCCGGCGCCCTGGAACTGGGCGTGACGCTGGCCCAGCTCGCCCACACCGGTGAGTTCGACGGACTGATCGCCCTGGGCGCGGTGATCCGCGGCGAGACCTACCACTTCGAAGTGGTCAGCAATGAGAGCGCGGCGGCCATCAGCCGCGTCGCGCTCGAGACCGGCATCCCCGTCGCCAACGGCGTGCTCACCACGGAAACCGAGGAGCAGGCGGTGGAGCGCGCCGCGACCAAGGGCCGCGACTGCGCGCAGACCGCCGTCGAGATGGCGAACCTGCTGGCCACCCTCGAGCCCGAGGAGGACGACGAGGACGAGGACGACGAAGATTTCGACGACGAGGAAGAACAGGATGACTGAGGCCAGCCGCCAGAACGCGCGCAGCGCGCGCCGCCGCGCGCGCGAGTTCGCCCTGCAAGGGGTGTACGAGTGGCTGCTCAAGGGGGGCGACGCCGGCGAGATGGGCGAGATCGACGCCCACATGCAGGACGGCGAGGGTTTCGCCGAAGCCGACCTGGGCCATTACAAGGCGCTGCTGTACGGCGCCGCCCGCGACGCGGCCGCGTTGCGCGAACGCTTCGCGCCCTTCCTCGACCGCCAGGTCGAGGAGCTGTCGCCGGTCGAGCACGGCATCCTGCTGATCGGCACCTACGAGCTGCAGAACCACGTCGAGATTCCGTACAAGGTCGTCATCAACGAGGCCGTCGAACTCGCCAAGTCCTTCGGTGGCACCGACGGCTTCAAGTTCGTCAACGGCGTGCTGGACAAGCTCGCGGCCGAAGTCCGCGCCGCCGAGGTCCAGGCCGGCCGTCGGGGTTGACGGTGCCTGGCCCGGGCCGGGGGAGCTGGCATGAGCGGTGAGTTCGAACTCATCCGCCGGCATTTCACCCGGACGGCGCCGGCGGGCATGCTGGGGGTGGGCGACGACTGCGCGCTGCTCTCGCCCTCGGCCGACGCCACGGCGGTCAGCACCGACCTGCTGGTGGAAGGGCGCCACTTCTTTCCCGACGTCGACCCACGCGCGCTGGGCCACAAGTCGCTGGCCGTGAACCTGTCCGATCTTGCCGCCATGGGCGCGAAACCGACGGCCTTCGTGCTGGGGCTGGCGCTGCCGCTGCCGCGCGTGGACGATGCCTGGCTCTCGGCTTTCGCCGCCGGCCTGTTCGCGCTGGCCGACGCCTACGGCTGTCCCCTGGTCGGAGGCGACACCACGCGCAGCGACACGGGCACGACCCTGTCCATCACGATCTTCGGCAGCGTGCCCGCCCAGGCGGCGCTGCGCCGCTCGGGCGCCCGCCCTGGCGACGACATCTGGGTGTCGGGTACGCTGGGCGACGCCGATCTCGCGCTGCGCCTGCTGCTGGGCGAGCGGGACGTACCGGTGGCGGACCGGGCGGCGGTGCTGGCGGCGACCCGCGGCGCGCTCGAATGGCCCGAGCCGCGCGTGGCGCTGGGGCTGGCGCTGCGCGGCCTGGCCAGCGCGGCGATCGACATCTCGGACGGCCTGCTGCAGGATCTCGGCCATGTCCTGGCCGCCAGCGGATGCGGCGCACGGTTGTGCGCCGATGACGTGCCGGTGTCACCGGCCGTGGCGGCCCTGCCGGCGCCCTGGCGGCGGCGCTGCGCGCTGGGCGGCGGCGATGCCTACGAATTGTGCTTCACCGCGCCTGCGGAGGCCCGCGCCCGGGTGGCCGAGGCGGCCGCGCGCGCGGGCGTGGCGGCCACGCGCATCGGCGCGGTGGACGCCGGCCCCGGCCTGCGGGTGGTGGACGCCGGCGGCATGCCGGTGCCGGACCTGCCCCGAGCGGGCTTCGATCACTTCCCGATGCCGGTCGATCCGGCGGCGGGCTCCTTGCCTGAGACATCATGACCGACATTTCCTCCGCCGGCCCGGTGCCGGCGAGTCCCAGCTTCGGCTGGATGCGCGCGCGCCTGTCGCGCACCATTGCCTTCGGCCTGGGCAGCGGACTGATCCGCCCGGCGCCGGGAACCTGGGGGACGCTGCTGGCCTGGGCGCTGTGGCAGCCCTTGACCATGGTGCTGGGGGCGCCGTTGCACCAGGCGATCTTCCTGGCGGCGGCATTCGTCGTGGGCATCTGGGCCTGCGACCGCACGGGACGCGACCTGGGCGTGCCCGATCATGGCGGCATGGTATGGGACGAGATGGTGGCCTTCTGGACCGTGCTGTGGCTGATCCCGGATTCCGTGGTGTCGCAGGCCTTCGGCTTCCTGCTGTTCCGCCTGTTCGACATCCTCAAGCCGCCCCCCATCGGCCATTTCGACCGCCGGCTCAAGAACGGCCTGGGCGTGATGTGGGACGACATGATCGCCGCGTTCTACGCGCTCTTGGTCTGCGCGCTGTACTGGCGTATCGTCAACTAAATCAATCCAGGGGGCGGCTTTCAACCAGGCTGACGATCGCCATTCTCGGCCGGCCTGGTAGTGCCCCAGGATGCGGTGGATCCGGCTTTGCCGGTCCACCCGCATCGCCCCCTGGGGGGCGCGCGTCAGCGCGTAGGGGGGAGCATATATGTTCGACCAGGAATCGCTAGATCTGTCCGCCGCCTTGGGGGACGCCCTGCAGCCGGCCGGCTGGATGCTGGCGGCCGCCGAATCCTGCACCGGCGGGCTGGTGGCGGGGCTGGTCACCGCCGTAGCCGGGTCCAGCGCCTGGTTCGACCGGGGTTTCGTCACCTATACCAACGCGGCCAAGGTGGCCGAGCTGGGGGTGCGGGAAGACACGCTGGCCGCGCATGGCGCGGTCAGCGAACAGACCGCGGGCGAGATGGCGGCCGGGGCGCTGAAGGCGGCGCGGACGCAAATGGCGGTGTCGACGACCGGCATCGCCGGCCCCGGCGGCGCGACGCCGGGCAAGCCCGTGGGCATGGTGTGCTTCGGCTGGGCATGGACCACGCCCGAAGGCATGCGGGTACGCACGGCCACGCATCTGCTGGCGGGAGACCGCACCGCCGTGCGCATGCAGGCGGTGAAGATCGCGCTGCGGGGCCTGCTGGAAGCGCGGGCGCTCGCGGCGGGGCCGCTTCAGAACGAGTAGGCCAGGCCCACGCTGCCGAAGGCGGCGGTTTTGCGCTCGACGATGGGGCTGTCGGCCGCGTCGCCCATCAAGGTCTGCACGCCCAGCAGCGTGACGACGCGCCAGCGCTGGTCCAGCCGGTAGGTCCAGAGCGCGAAGGCCGAGCCCGAGCGCAGGCCCGAGGACGGCCGGTAGGCCGCAAGTCCCGCGCCGCTGTGCGAGGATTGCTCGGGCGTCACGCCGAACCAGGTCTGCATGTGATCGCGGTTACCCCATTCCAGGCCGGCGCCGACCTGCACATCGTGCTTGCCGCCCTGCCAGATGGCGTAGGAACCGCGCACGGCCAGGGTGCCGCCATAGCCGCTCTTGGCCGCCTGGGTGTAGGACAGCGACGCCCGCCATCTGCCGGGCGCCCAGTCGGCGAACACGCCGTACTGGGCATGGGCATCGATGTCGCCCAGGCCGGACAGCCTGTCGGACCGGCTTTCCTTGCGGCCCAGGCCGAAGCCGGCGCGTACTCCCACGCTCAGGCCGGGGGCGACCTCGGTCTTCAGGCCCAGCCCGGGCAGCCCCTGGCTGTTCGAGATGAAGAAGGGGCCGCGCTGGAAATTGAGGATGGGCGCCGGCAGTACGCGATAGCTGTCGGCGCCGGGATAGGCCGGGATGACGGCAATGCCGCCGCCCACGAGGTCCTGCCCGACGGCGGGCTGCATGGCGCCCAGCAGGAAGCAGAGGCAGAGGCTGCGCGGATCCTGGATCATATGGCTGGCTCCTGGAACCCGCCGCCGCGGGCGGTTCCGAATGTGGACATGAAGGCGGCGGCCAGCCCGGCCCGGGCATGAGCGCGAACCAGCCGCCACCGCGAATTCTGGGCGGGGCGGTTTAAGAACTTTTTAAAATCGGGCGACGATACTGGCCTGCGCCGGCCGACACGGCTGCGCGCGCCACTTATCCGAACCAACGGGAAACCGATCTTGCGCATCCTGCTCGTAGAAGACGACGCCATGCTTGCCGATGCGCTCGTCACCGCGCTGGGCCAGCACGACACCGCGGTCGAATGGGCTCGCGATGCCGCCGCGGCGCGGCTGACGCTGATCGACCACGACTACGCGGCGGTCCTGCTCGACCTTGGACTGCCCGGCGGCTCCGGGCTGGGCGTGCTGGCCGCCATGCGTGCGCGCTACGACACGACACCGGTCATCATCATGACCGCGCGCGACCGCCTGAGCGACCGCATAAGCGGCCTGGACGCGGGGGCCGACGATTACCTGGTCAAGCCCTTCCAGGTCGACGAATTGCGGGCCAGGCTGCGCGCCGTGCTGCGCCGCAGCCTGGGACGCGTGGCGCCGGTGCTGCGCAGCGGCGACGTCGAGCTCGATCCGGCCTCGCGCTCGGTCGCCTGCCGGGGACAGCCGGTCGCGCTCAGCGCGCACGAATACCGGACGCTGCTGGCGCTGATGGAAAAGGCGGGCAAGGCCTTGTCCCGCACGGCGCTGGAGGAGGCGGTCTACGGCAGCGACGGCGTGATCGAAAGCAATACCGTGGCGGTCTACGTCCATCAATTGCGCCGCAAGCTGGGCGAGGACCTGATCGAGACCGTGCACGGCTACGGCTACCGGTTGCGGGAGGCGCGATGAGATCGCTGCGCGCGCGCCTGTTGACGGGCATCGTCGCGACCATGCTGCTGACCTGGGCGGGGTCGTTCCTGTGGTACCGGGCCGAGGTCACGCGCGAATCGAGCGGGGAATGGGACGCCGCGCTGCGCGAGGTGGCGAACCTGACCCTGTTGTCGCTGCCGGTCGGGCTCGAGAACAACGTCGCCGAGCGCGGTTTTTCGCTGCCGGGCGAGCAGCGGCTGGACACTTCCCAGCTCAAGATGACCTTCCAGGTCTGGAACCTGGCGACCGGCGGCAGCGTGCTGCATTCCCCGGCCGCGCCCGGCCGGCCCATCGTGCCGGACATGCGCGACGGCTACGCCACCACCCTGGTGGGAGGCGAACCCTGGCGCGTGTATGCCGTCTCGGACGCCAGCAAGCGGATACAGGTGCAGGTGGGCAAGCCGCAGTCGCTGCTGCGCAAGGAGCTGCACGAGCGCCTGACCCGCGGGTTGATGTTCGTCGGCATACTGGCCTGCATGCTGGCCAGCGTCGTCGGCTGCCTGGTCCAGTGGTCGGTCCTTCCCGTCACGCGGTTGTCGCGCCGCATCCTGCAGCGGCGCCCTACCGACCTGCAGCCGTTGCCGGCCAGGGAACTGCCGGTGGAACTGCGTCCGCTGGTGGAGTCGTTCAACGGCCTGCTCGGACGGCTGGACGAGACCATGCAGAACGAACGGCGTTTCCTGGTCGACGCCGCGCACGAGCTGCGCACGCCGCTCGCGGTCCTGACGGTGCAGACCGAGAACGCCCTGCGGTGCCAGGACCCCGTGCAGCTGCGTGCCGAACTGGGCAAGCTGCTGGCGACCACGCAGCGCAGCGCGCGGCTGTCCGAGCAGTTGCTGGACATGGCCCGGCTGGATGCCAACGGTTTCGGCGAAGACGACGTGGAACTGCACACCGTGGTGTCCGTGATCGCGCGGGACTTCGAGACGGGCGCCGCCGAGCGGGGCCAGCGCATCAGCCTGGACACCGAGGACTGCCTGGTGCGCGGCCGGGTCGATCCGCTGGGCATCCTGGTGCGCAACCTGGTCGACAACGCGGTGCGCTACGGCGGCCGCGACGCGCACATCGCCGTGGCCTGCCGGCGCGAAGCCGGCGGCGTGCTGCTGACCGTGGCCGACGATGGCCCCGGCGTGCCCGAGTCCGAGTACCGGCGCATCTTCGACCGCTTCTACCGCGTGGCGGGCACCACCGAACGCGGCAGCGGCATCGGCCTGTCGCTGGTCGCGCAGATCGCCGAGTCGCACGCGGCATCCATCCAGGTGGGGACCGGCCTGCGGGGGCGCGGCCTGGGCGTCCGGATACGGTTCCCGTCCGTGCGGACCGCCTGAGCCGGCACGCTTGCCTCAAGCCCGGGGCGGTGCGCGCCGGGCTTCGTCCGCGCGGGCCTCGGCCAGGATCCAGTCGCGGAACGTGCACAGATGCGTGTCGTACTGCAGCCGCTCGGGATAGATCAGGTAGAAGGCGTTATCGATGGGGACGCGCAGGCCGAAGGGCGCGACCAGCCTGCCCGCCGCCAGGTCCTCGGCCACGAGCGCATGCTGCCCCATGGCCACGCCCAATCCCTCCAGCGCCGCCTGGTAGGCCAGGCTGACGCTTTCGAAAGTCATCCCGCGATCCGGGTCGATGTCCCCCGCGCCGGCGGCCTCCAGCCAGGTCGGCCAGTACTCGGGCCGGGCCACCGATTGCAGCAGCGTGTGCCGGGCGAGGTCGCGCGGATGGGCGAGCGGGGCGCGCCCATCCAGCAGCCGGGGGCTGCACACCGGCAGCAGTTCGATGCCGACCAGGAAGCGTGAGATCACGCCGGGCCAGTCGCCGCGGCCCATGCGGATGGCGACGTCGGCGTCGTGCTCGGTGAAGTCCACCGGCTTGAGCGAAGTGGTGAAGATGGCGTCGCGGCCAGGATTGGCGGCGTGGAATGCGGGCAGCCGCGGCACCAGCCAGCGCATCGCGAAGGTCATCGGACACCAGATGTGCAGCGGCTTGTCGCGCACGCCCTGCATGGCGCGCTGGGTGGCCTCGCCGATGTTGTCGAACACATCGTTCAGGTCGTCCAGGTAGCGCCGGCCCACCGCCGTCAGCCGCACTTCGCGGTTGACCCGCTCGAACAGCCGGGCTCCCAGGAATTCCTCCAGGACCATGACCTGCCGGCTGACGGCGCCGGGCGTCACGTGCAGTTCGCGCGCGGCACGCGTGAAGCTCAGGTGGCGCGCCGCCACCTCGAAGGTGCGCAGCGGATTGAGCGGGGGCAGGCGAGTGGCCATTTCTATGAGTAAAAGTCAATCATATTGACTATAAATCGATTGATGCATATTGGGAAAGCGATGAGAATTTTTCACACATGAAGACCGCCGCCGCGGATAGGCCGCAGGCGGCGGCGCGCCTCATTCCTCACGGAGACCACGCATGACCAAGACGCTGCTGGGCAAGATCGCCCCGGAACGGGTAAGGAGCCTCGACATCGAGCGCCCGCCCAAGGACCTGATCGAGGGCTTCAAGGCGCTGGGCGACGCCACCGGCATCGTGTCGGACGTCATGGACCACCTGGGCATCGCCGGAACGCTGCCCGGCTCGCTGCTTCGGCCCACCATTCCCGGCGCCACCATCGTCGGCCCGGCCATGACCCTGCGCAACACGGTCATGACCGGCCATCCGGTCGACAACGCGCGCGCCCACCGCAACGGCATGGCCGAGATCGAGGCTCACAACATCGCGGAGCAAGGCGACGTACTGGTGATCGAGGGCGTGCCCGGCCTGTCGAACATGGGCGGCATCTCGGCCCAGGTGGCCAAGCGCCAGGGCGAGATCGGCGCCATCGTGTCGGGCGGGGTGCGCGACGTGGCGCATTCGCGCCGCGTCGGTTTCCCGGTGTGGGCCACCGAAGTCTCGCCCATCACGGGCAAGTGGCGCATCGAGACGATCGAGATCAACGGCCCGGTCCAGATCGAGGGCATACGCGTCAATCCCGGCGACCTCGTGGTGGCCGACGACACCGGCGTCTGCTTCATTCCCCGCGATCGCGCCCGCGAAGTGCTGGAACTCTCGCGCAAGCGCGCCGCCGCCGAGGACGCGCGCTGCGATGCGATCGATCGCGGCGTTGCCATCCGCGACCTGCCGTCGGCCAGTTGAGCCGCGCGCCGGCGGTATCGCGCCGGCGACCCCGCCGCCCCAGCCACGGCCGGGCGGCCACCAGGAGACACCAACGTGCAAAGACATTCCCTCAAGCGTGGGCGGCCGGCGCTCGCCTGCGCCGCCGCCGCGCTCTTCAGCGCCGGCGCCTGGGCGGCCCCGGATTATCCTACCCAGCCCATCCGCCTGATCGTGCCTTTCGCGCCCGGCGGCGGCACCGACATGATCGCGCGTGTCGTGGGCAAGAAACTGGGCGAGCGGCTGGGCCAGCCCGTCATCGTGGACAACCGCCCGGGCGCCAGCGGCATCATCGGCGCCGAGGCCGTGGCCCGCTCGGCCCCGGACGGCTACACGCTGCTCATGGCTACGACCGCGATCAGCTCGAACGGCAGCCTGTACAACACGATTTCGTATGACCTGAAGAAGGACTTCGCGCCTGTCTCGCAACTGGCCAACGCGCCCGCCGTGCTGGTGGTGAATCCCGGCCTGCCGGTGGCCTCGCTGCAGGAACTGATCCGCTATGCCCGCGAGCGGCCGGGGCAGGTCAACTACGCTTCCTATGGCGTGGGCACGGCGCCGCATCTGGTGGCCGAACTGTTCCAGCAGAGCAGCGGCACCAAGCTCTACCACGTGCCCTACAAGGGTGGCGGCCCGGCCGTGCTGGCGACCTTGTCGGGCGAGACCCGGCTGCTGTTCCCCAGCCTGGTGCCGGTGATGAACCACATCCGCAACGGCAAGCTGCGGGCGCTGGCCGTGGCTTCGGACAAGCGTTCCCCCAGCCTGCCGGAGGTGCCCACTTTCCGCGAAGCCGGGATGGAATTCGAGACCGGCACCTGGTTCGGCATCGTGGCGCGCGGCGGCACGCCGGCGCCCATCGTGGCACGGCTGCACAAGGAAATCGTCGCGCTGCTCAATGACGCCGACGTGCGCAAGTCGATCTCGGACGAGGGGGCGGAGGTCGTGGCCAGCCCCACGCCCGAAGCCTTCGGCAAGCTGATCCAGGCCGAGGCGGACCGCTGGGCCAAGGTGGTCCGCACCGCCGACATCAAGATCGAGAAGTGACAGGGGCTTTCGTCCCGCAACGGGGACCTAGCTGCGGCCGGGGCGAAAGCCGTTGATGGCGTCGCGGGTCTCGCGCGCCACGCGCGCCGCGGCCTCGCGCCAGTCGTCGCCGCCGCTGGCGTACAGGATGGCGCGCGACGAATTGATCATCATGCCGGTGCCCGCGGCATTGCATCCCGCTTGCACCGTGGCCTGCACGTCGCCACCCTGGGCGCCCACGCCGGGTACCAGCAGCGGCATGTCGGCGCCGATGCGGGCGCGCACCGCCGCCAGCTCGGCGGGGAAGGTGGCGCCCACCACCAGGCCGAGCTGGCCGTGGCGGTTCCATTTCTTCGCCACCAGGTCGGCCACGCGCAGGTAGAGCGGCTCGCCGCCGGTTTCCAGGAATTGCAGGTCCGAACCGCCGGGGTTGGAGGTGCGGCACAGCACGATCACGCCGCGATCCGGCCAGGCGAAATAGGGTTCGATCGAATCCGAGCCCATGTAGGGGCTGACCGTGACGGCGTCGGCGCCGTAGCGCTCGAAGGCCTCGGCGGCATACTGCTCGGCCGTGGAGCCGATGTCGCCGCGCTTGGCGTCCAGCACCAGCGGGATGTCCGGGTGGTGTTCCTTGATGTGCCGGCACAGCGCCTCGAGCTGGTCCTCGGCGCGGCGGGCGGCGAAATAGGCGATCTGGGGCTTGAACGCGCACGCGTAGGGCGCGGTGATATCGGCGATGGCGCGGCAGAAATCGAAGATGCGGTCGGCCCGTCCGCGCAGTTCGGCGGGAAAGCGGGCGGGATCCGGGTCCAGGCCGACGGTCAGCAGGGAGTCGGACGCGGCCCAGGCCTGCGTCAGTTTGCGGGTGAAAGACATGGTGCGAGGGGAACGGAGTCGATCCGACATTGTAGGATCATCCGGCCAGCGGCGCGAAACGGCCCGCCGCCCGCCGTGGGAGCGGGTCAGGCCAGCAGCCGGCCCGCCAGCACGTGTATCCAGAGCCCCGCCGAGAACAGCAGGGACAGCATCACCGCGGCGCTGCCCAGGTCCTTGGCGCGTCCCAGCAGCGGGTGGGTTTCCACCGACAGGGCGTCGGCCAGCGCTTCCACCGCGGAATTGAGCAATTCCACCACCAGCACCAGCAGCATGCTGAACAGCAGCAGCAGGACTTCGGTGGTGTCGCGGCCCAGCCAGACCGCCGCAGGCACCAGGATGACCACCAGCGCGACTTCCTGGCGGAACGCGGCTTCGTATTTGAGCGCGGCGCCCAGGCCCTGCAGCGAATAGCGCCAGGCGCGGAAGACCCGCTGGAGGCCGCCGGTGCTTTTGTAGGGAGAATGCTGTTGATCGGTCATCGGAGCGGGGTAGGGAAGGGTCGGCCGCAGGATACAGCGAAACGCGTCCGCGGCGCATGCTTCGGGTTTGCAACAATGGTCGGAGCCGGACGCCGATGTTGACATAGAACCCGCTGGAAAATTCCCTACCAATACCAAGAAGGAGACGCACCCATGAGGCATTTCCCGTCATCGGCCCGTGCGGCCTGCCTGGCCGCGCTGGCGTCCCTGGCGCTTGCCGGTCCCGCCGCCGCGGCCTCGTACCCGGACAAGCCGGTACGCGTGGTGGTCGGCTTCTCGGCCGGCGGCACCACCGACGTGGCCGCACGCATCATCGCCAAGGAGCTGGGCGACGACCTGGGCCAGAGTTTCGTGGTCGAGAACAAGCCCGGGGCCGGCAGCAACATCGGCGCCGAGCTGGTCGCCCGCGCCAAGCCCGACGGCTACACGCTGTACATGGTGGCCGTCACCAGCACCATCAACCAGACCCTGTACAAGAACCTGAGCTTCGACATCGTCAAGGATTTCTCGCCCATCGCGCTGGTCATCAAGGTGCCCAACATCCTGGTCGTCAATCCGTCGCTGCCGGTCAAGAACGTCAAGGAACTGGTGGCCTACGTCAAGGCGCATCCGGACAAGCTCTCGTATGCCTCGTCGGGCAGTGGTACCTCCATCCACATGGCGGGCGAGCTGTTCAAGCTGCGGGCCGGCGTGGACATCCCCCACATCCCGTACAAGGGCAGCGCCCCCGCCCTGACCGACCTGATCGGCAACCAGGTGCAACTGATGTTCGACAACATGCCCTCGGCCTGGCCGCACGTGCAGGCCGGCAAGCTGCGCGCGCTGGCGGTCACCACCGCCGAACGCTCGGCCACCGCGCCCGAGCTGCCGACCATGATGGAATCGGGCTACGACAAGTTCGACGTGTCGTCCTGGTTCGGACTGATCGCGCCCAAGGGCACGCCGCCGGACGTCATCGCCAGGATCAACGCCTCCGTGCAGAAGGCGCTGGCCAAGCCGGACGTGCAGCAGCGCTTCAAGGACCTGGGCGCCGTCACGGCCAAGACCACGCCGGAGCAGTTCGGCGCCTTCATCAAGGACGAAGTGGAGACCTGGGCGACCGTAGTCAAGGCCTCGGGCGCGAAGGTGGAGTAGCCGCGCCCGCCGCTCGCGGCGTCAGCGCGCCGCGGCGGCCTCCCAGATGTCGGTCTCGCCGTCCAGGGGGCGCTGCAGCGAACGCTCCGGGATTTCCCAGACGATCAGGCGGGGCGGCGTGTCGCGGAATTCCTCGCTCTTGAAATAGGCCTGCGCGGCGCCGGCGAATTCGCCGCCGTCGCGGGCGACATTGACCACGCGGGTCTGTAGCCCGGCTTCCAGGAACGGGACGAAGTTCGAGTTGCGCGAGTAGGACGTGCCGATCAGGGCCACCCGCGGCAGGTCCGCGTCGCCGAACAGGTCGTCCTCGGTGGCCGGCGCGGCGGTGTCCGCCACCGGCGTGAAGGTCGTGCGCGGTTCCTGGTCCAGGGCTGGCAGCAGCGGGGCCGGCAGCCAGTCTATGCCGGCCAGCCTGATCAGGTCGCCCGCCAGCGGCTGCGGCTGGCCCCGCGTGATGGCGAAGGCCTGATGCGGCTTCAGTGCCTCGGCCGCCGAGGGCAACGCGCGGGCGGCCGCGGCGATGGCGCCGGCCGCCGCTTCGGCACCGGCTTCGTTCCAGTGGGTGTCGGTGCGCAGGAACCCCGGCACGGGCAGGCCGCGCAGGACGGGCTCCAGGTCCACCGTCCGCACGCCGCTGGCTTGCAGGATGCCGTTCCACTCGCGCAGGCGCCCTTCCAGCGCGGCCGGGCGATAGACGCCGCAGCGTTCGCTTGCCGCGATGCGGCTCTTGTCGGGCACCGTGGCCACGAGCAGTTCGATGCCGCGGGCGGCCAGCCGGGTCCGCAGGTCCGCGACTTCCCGGGCGCGCGTCCGCAGGGCATCGTCGCCGCCCGCATGCGGCTCCAGCTCGTCGGCCAGGAACAGCCAGTCCGGGCAACCCTGGCGCACGCGCGGGCCCAGGTCGCCCACGGCCAGCCAGCTCGCGCCGCGTTCCAGGCTGGCCGAGCCGGCGGGCAGCGGCGTTTTGGCCAGCGTGTCGGCGATCTCGGCGGTGACCCGTCCGTCCAGGAAGCCGGGCCAGTCGGGCGCGTGGCGGGTCAGCGGCAGCTGTTCGACCAGCAGTCCGTAGCCGTTGGACAGCAGGCCCGCCGCCAGAACGATGGCCATGACGCAGCCCGCGAGCGCGTAGCGGGGGCCGGGGCGGGAAGAGGTCTTGTCCATCAGAACTGGAAGTACAGGAAGGGGACCGCGCCGCGGCTGGCGATCAGCGAGAAGCCCAGCAGGAAGCCGGCCACCGGCCAGGCGCCGTCCCAGGCGCGCAGCAGCGCCGGCCGTCCGCCGCGCGCCAGCCAGGCGTCCACCGCCGGGTAGACGATGCACAGCACGCCCAGGACCATGGCCATCAGGTGGGCGGGACGAAGCTGGACGCGCAAGGCATCGCCCAGCGCGTAGCCGTTCAGGCCGAACTGGCCGGCGTACATGTCCAGGGCGGAGCCGAAGGAGTGCGCGCGGAACAGCGTCCAGGCCAGCATGACGAACAGCAGGGTCAGCACGCGCGACAGCGCGGCGGGCGGCTCGGGCAGCGACGCATGGCCCCACAGCCGCGTGCCGGCCAGGGCCAGACCGTGGGCGATGCCCCACAGCAGGTAGTTCCAGTTGTCCCCGCCGTGCCAGAGGCCGGCGATGGCCATGGTCAGCAGCAGGTTGACGTAGGTGCGCACCTCGCCCTTGCGGTTGCCGCCCAGCGGGATGTAGAGATAATCGCGCAGCCAGCTCGACAGCGACAAATGCCAGCGGCGCCAGAAGTCCTGGATGCTGGTGGCCAGGTAGGGATGGTTGAAGTTCTCGGGGAAGTGAAAGCCCAGCATCAGGCCCAGGCCGATGGCCATGGCGCTGTAGCCGGCGAAGTCGAAGAACAGTTGCAGGCTGTAAGCGAAGCAGCCCAGCCACGCGTCCAGGAAAGTGGGGGCGGACAGCGAGAAGGCGGTCTGCACCAGGGGCGACAGCGTGTCGGCGATCAGTACCTTCATGCCGAAGCCGATCATGAAACGGCGCGCGCCCTGCGTGAACTGGGGCCAGTCCACGGTGCGCTCGCGCAGTTCGCGCGCCACCCAGTCGTAGCGGATGATGGGGCCGGCGATCAGGTGCACGAACATGGCCTGGTAGGCGCCGAAGTTCACCAGGCTGCGGTCGGCCGGCACCACGCGGCGCTGCACGTCGATCAGGTAGGAGATCGACTGCAGCACGATGAAGGACAGGCCGATGGGCAGCGCGATCTTCTGCCAGGAAACGGGCATCGCGCCGCTCCATGACAGGACCTGGTTGAAGGTCTCGACCAGGATGTTGGCGTACTTGTACCAGCACAGCACGGACAGGTTGATCGTGATGAACGCCACCAGCATCAGCATGCGCTGGCGTTCGGTGCGGGCGCTGTCGATGGCCATGCCGCCTATCCAGCCAACCAGGATGAGCGCGATGAACAGCAACAGCAGCAGCGGGCTCCACCAGCCGTAGAAGATCCAGCTGGAGAACATCAGCACGGCATTGCGCCAGGACGCCGGCACGGCCGCGTAGACGAGCAGGAACAGCGGCAGGAACAGCGTGAGGAATTCCAGCGACGCAAAGACCATGGAGACGACCTGTGGGGGAACTCGGGAAGCGGGGTCAGCGGGTCAGTGCGTCGTTGGCGAACAGCGTGCGGGGGCCCTGGGGACCGGGAACGACCAGAACCGTATAGCGCTGGCCCGCCTCGAGCGCGCCCAGGTCGCGGGCCGCGCCTTGCGGCTTGCCGTCGCAGGTCAGTTCCACCGACACCGCCACGGGGTTGATCAGGCGGCGTTTGGTCTGGCCCTGGCCGACGTTCTCGAAGATGCCGATGTTGCGGCCGGCCGTGCGCAGCCCGGCCTGGCGGCAGGCGGGATCGGCGTTGTAGAGCGCCAGCGAGGCGCGCATGGCGTTGAAGTCGTCGGGCGATTCCTTGATGACCACGGTCGCTTTCTTGTCCAGCGCGACGACGGTGGCGAACTCGCCGGGCTTGACCGTGACCGACACCGGCAGGCTCTGGCCGCCTCCGGCCAGCGTGCCTTTGACCGGCTTGCTCGCGGCCACCGGCATGAAGCCGGAGGCGGGCTTGTCCGCCGGCAGCGCCAGCGTCGCGCTGGTGCCGGCGGCCTGGACTTCCAGCGGCCCGGCGGTGGCGTTGACGAAGCGCACGAAGGCCGAGTCCTCGGCGGGGCCCGTCGGATAGAGCGGGATGCCGGCCGCGTGCGCGGTCAGCGCGGGCAGGCAGGCCAGTGCTGCAGTCAGGGTGGGTTTCATTTGCCGTGAGCTTCCTTGAGTGCCGGGGAGTTGGCGAGCGCCTGCGTGATGGCCGAGCCCCACGCCTTGTAGCCGGCCACAGTGAAGTGTTGGCCGTCCACGGTTTTCCATTCGCCAGGCTTGGAGAATTTCAGCGAATCAACGTAGTCGCAGGGAGCGACGTTGGTGGCGAGAAAACGCGACATGAGCTGCACGCGTGCGTCGTTCTTCTTGTACTTGCCGCCGGGAGTGCCCCAGGGCGGCCCGACCCAGACGCAGCGCGTGTGCGTGTCGGCGATGGCCTTGGTCAGGCTGGTGACGCTTTGCCAGGCCCAGGTCTTGGGGAAGGCGCTCTTGTCGTACGAGGCCATGGTGTCGCCGATGATGATCACCACCACGTCTGGTTTGTCGGCGGCGATCAGCGTGCTGATGGGCGTGGTGCTCGCATCGGCGCCGCGTATGACGGGCCGGCCCTTGCCGACGCGGTCCGCGCCGCAATCGACCTTCTTCTGCACCAGCCAGTCCTGCGCGCTGGCGCCGCAGGCTCCGATCGAATGGACCTTGGCGCCCTGCCGGGTCAGGTCGTCGTGCAGCGCATCGATTAGGCTGCCGGTGATGGTGAGGTGGCTTTCCCCCAGGATCAGAAGGCTCAGGCCCGCAAGGATGGAAAGAGACATGATCGGTCGTCCGTGTGTGATGCGGGGCCGCGGGGCGGCCGGAAGGTCATTGCTTGGCCAGGGCCTTGGCGATCGCGTCGCCCCACTGCTTGTAGCCGGCCGGCGTGAAGTGCTGGCCGTCCACCGTGGCCCATTGCCCGGGTTTGGAGAATTTCAGCGAGTCGATGTATTGGCAGGGTGGAACGTTCATTTCCAGGAACTTCGACATCAGTTGCACACGGGGATAGGTCTTGCCGTACTTGCCGCCTTCGCTGCCCCAAGCCGGGCCCACCCATGCGCACTTGGTGTTGGTGGCGCCAATGGCTTTGACCAGCGACGTCGTCTGTTGCCAGGCCCAGGTCTTAGGGAAGTCCGGCTTGGTGTAGCCGGCCATCGTGTCGCCGAAGACCAGAACGACCAGGTCGGGTTTTTCCTTGGCGATCAACTGCGAAATGGGTTCGGTCGCGGCGGCCTTGCCCTTGACAACGGCCTTTGCGCTGCCGATGCGCTCGGCGCCGCCGCAGGCGCCGGGTGTGGCGGCCAGCCACTCGGCGGGCGTCGAGCCGCACACGCCTATGGTATGCACGCTCTTTGCCCCCTGCCGGAGCAGGTCGTCATGTAGCGACCCGATCAGGTAGGTGGGGGTGGCCAAGTGGCTGTCGCCTATGATGAGGATCGTCAGGCCAGCGATCAGTGAAACCATTTCGTACTCCGGTGATACCTACAGCAGTAAGAGGTGATTCGGGTCATTCGCTCGCATAGGGTGAAGCGAAGGGAGGTACCGGCATAGGAACCGGTCCGGTTTGCGGTTCGAGAGCGTAACGCACATAGATGCCGCCCTTGTACTGCCGGTAATCGCGCGCGTTGTCGATGCTGAAGTTGCCCCCCAGGAACCACTTGGGTGCGAGCTGATATTCTGCCGCCAGCGCTAGTCCATAGCCGATGCCGGTCTTGCTCTGGCCCGCATAGCTGGCCTGGGAGCCGTAGGCAGCGGCGATGGCTTCGGCCTGGGCCTGGCGGGCCGGGTCAGAGAAGTAGTTCGCGGCATCCTGCTTGATGTGCTGTACGCCGATCGAGCCCTTGACCTGGTAGCTGAAGCGGCCCTGGCGCTGCGCCCATGCCAGTGGCACGCTGAGCGCGACGAAGCGCTGCGGACTGAAATAGCCGCCATTGCCCACTGTGTAATAGGCCAGGTTCTTGTCATAGCCGAAGAGGGTCAGATCCAGGCCCGAGGTCAGGCTGCGGTTGGGTTCTCGTATGAGTTGCATGTAGAAACCCGCACCGCCCGAGAGCCGGCTGTTCGACTGCACGTTGTGGCCGTTCAGGCTGTGCCAGCCCAGGCTGCCGTAGAAGCCGTAGCCATCGTAGTTCAGGCCGCCGCGCAGGCGTCCGCCCGTGGCCGTCACGCCGCCCCAGCTTTCGCCGGTCCGGCTGTCGCGCGTGCCCGCGTAGGAGAGCACCGTGTCCGTGACCGCGCGGCGCGAGGCTTCCACGCCATAGGACAGGCGCGGGCCGTCCTCGTTGGCGACTTCGCCGTCGAAGCGGGCGCCGCCCACGATGTTCTGGTAGCGGAAACCGAAAGGCGTGACACCCAGGTCCAGCTTCAGCCCCGACAACTGGTAACCCACCGCGACGCCCACGCCGCTGGCGTTCTGCGAGCCGGGTGCGCCGACGGCACCCTGTTGCTGGGCATTCGCGGCGGCGGGGCCGCCGCCGAACTGGCTGCTGGACGCGAAATCGCCGCCGACCGAGCCGGCGCGCAGGGTGACCGGGGTGGCCTGGACATAGGCGCGGCCGTCGCCGACGGGGAAGTCCACCGTGACCGGCGTTTCCACGTCCAGCATGCGGCCCATGCCGCCGGCGCCGTTGTGCTGGCGCATGGTCGTGCCGACGGTGATGGTCGCGCTGCGGGCCTGCTGGATCGCATCCAGTTCTTCTTCCAGCGTCTTGGGCGCAGCAGGTGCGGCCGAGGCCCTGGCCAGGTTGGCCTGCGAGCCGTCGGGCCGGCGGAAGGGGGACGGCGGCAGGGTGGGCGCGGGTTCGAGCCCGATCACCGGGTCGGGAATGGCGCCGGGGGAAGGCGGCGGGACGGTACCCGGAGGCGGCGCCGATACCGTGGCGACGAATGGTGCCTGCACGGTCGCGGATTCCAGGTCCGCGCGGACCGAGGAGACGACCGACGCGGGCTCCGCGCTGGACGAGGCGCGCGCTGCCGGGACGGGCGCGGCCAGCGCCGCGGGCGCCGGCGCGGCAGCGGCGCGTCCGCCGTCTCCGCGTGCCGCCGCGGCGTAGGTTGCGGGCGCGGTGACCTGGGTACCGAAGACGGGGCCGCCGTAGGAGACGGTCGTCGTGTCCGCCGGTGCCGCGCCCGCCACCCGCTGGGCCGGCGGATTGCTGCGGACCTGGCCGGGGAGGCTGGCGAAAGGATTGTCGTCGTTGACCCGGGGGGCCGGCGCCGCTGCCACCGTCTGCTGGGCCGCCGGAACCTTGGCCGCGGCTTGCGCGGCCAGGGCCGCCTTCAGGTATTCCGCGGCCTTGCCGCTCTTGCCCATGCTGTTGTAGACCCGGCCCACCGAGGCCAGCACGGTCGGGTTCCTGGGGTGCAGGCTGACGGCCTTGGCCAGCGCGGCCTCGGCGTAGTCGGTATTCCTGGCCTGCACCGCGGCCTGGGCGGCGGCGGTCAGCAGTTCGGCATTGTCGGGATCCTTCTCCAGCAGTTGCCGGTGCAGGGCCAGCGCCTTGGCGCCGTCGCCGGCCGCCGAGTACATGCGCGCCAGCGCCCCCACGACCAGCGGGTCGTTGGGATACTTCGCCAGCATCGGGGCCAGCACGTCGTAGGCGTCGGCGATGCGGCCGCGCTGGCGCAGCGCGTCGGCCTGGCGCACGGTGTAGAGTTTGCGAAGATCGTCGAAGCTGCGGGTCTGCCGATCGTTCAACGCCTGCGTCTGCAATTGCCGCAGGATGCCCGCGGCTTCCGCGTCCTGGTCGGTCTTGAGCAGCACGACCGTGTATTGCAGCAGCAGGTCGTTGTCGGGGGTGGACGTGCGGGCCATTGCCTGGCGCAGCATGCTCAAGGCATGCATGTTGTCGCCGGCGTCGATGTAGGCCGACGCGAGCGAGCCGATCAGTGCCGGGCTTTGCGCCACCTCGGGTTCGAGCTGCGCGAGGATGGCCTTGGCCTGCTCCGGCTTGCCGGCCCGGGCGAGCGTGACCGCCTGCGACACCTGGTACTGGGTCCAGGCGAGTTTCTGCAGGTCGATGACTTCCTTGGTCCGATTGCGAGCCGGGATCCTGTCCAGCGTCTTGAGCGCCGCGTCCCAGTCCTGGACTTCGGCGGACAACAGGGCGCTGGCCTGTAGCGCGCCGGGGTCGTCGGGGTTGGTCAGCAGCAGGCCGTCGACCACGCCTCGCGCTTCGGCGATGCTGCCCGTCTTCAGGTACAGGCGCGCCAGATCCAGGCGCAGCCAGGCATCGTCGGGATTGACGCGCAGGCCGTCTTCCAGCAGCCGTCGCGCGGCCGGGTAGTCGCCCCGTTCGCTGGCCTTGCGGGCATCGTTGCGTGCCTGGGTGGCGCGCAACTGGCCGACGCCGCCCAGCTTCTGCTGGTCGGCCGGGCTCAGTTGCGAGACCAGCCGCAGCGCTTCCTCCATGCGGTCGGTCTGCGCCAGCACGTTCACCAGGCCCTGCAGCGCGGCAAGGTTGTCCTTGTCGCGCGCCAGCACACCGCGGAAGATTTTCTCCGCCTGGGAGTATTGGCCGCGCTCGGCCAGCACGCCGCCCAGCGCGACTTCGGCCGTCCGGTCGTTCTGCGACAGTTTGACGGCCTGTTCCAGTTGCTGCTGTGCCTTTTCCAGTTCGCCGGCTTCGCGGGCGCGTTCGGCGCTGGCGTTGAGCGACCAGTACCGGGCGACGCCCAGCACCTGTTGCCAACCGCCGCGCGAGCGCGGTTGCCGCGTGGCGCGCGTGAGGAATTCCACGGCCTCGTCGGGGCGGTCCTGCTTGAGGCGCAGCACGCCCATGCCGCCCAGCGCATCAGCGTGATTGGGGTTGGCCTGGAGCAGGGCGGACAGGTTCGCCTCCGCGCTGGTGAGGTCGCCGCTTTCCAGCTCCTTGAACGCGCGGTTCAACTGAGCATCCTGAGGAGACACCGCCGCGGGCTGGGCCGCGGCGGTCCTGGTAGGCTTGCGCGTACGGCTGTATTGCTGGCGGATCTCGGTGTCATCGGGGTGCGCCTTCAGATAGGCCTCGAACAGTGGCGCCTCGGCGGGGCGGGGATCGCCGTACCAGGTCAACGCCGCCCGCCAGCTTTCGTCGGCGTCGCCGCCGACGTCCTGGCGCGACGACAGCCTGGCCAGGCGGCGGATGCCCTCGGCCCGGGTGCTTTCCTTGCGGGTCAGCAGCTTGGCCAGCGCGAGCGAGACCTGGACGTTGTCGGGGCTTTCGCGTTGTAGCCGTTCCAGGCCCTGGCGCGCCTCGTCCCAGCCGTCGTTGGTGTAGCCGAGGTAGCCGTAGTATTCCAGCGCGATGCGGCCTTGCGGGGCCTTGCCGCCGAACACGGACCTGTACTGGGCCACGGCCTTGTCGAGTTCGCCGGAGCTGGCCAGCAAACGGGCCTGTTCGAGTGCCTTCGGATTGTCGCCAGCGCGCAGGGTGATCTCCTGCTCCAGCCGCACCGCATCGACTTCAGCCGTCCCCAGCGCGCGCAGCTGCGCCAGGTACTCCCGTGCGCGCGCGGGCCGGTTGGCCTTCAGTTCGAGCAGGCCCAGGTTGTACAGCGCCTCGGTGTTCTTGGGATCCGCCTGCAGCAGGCGCCCCCAGGCTTCGGCGGCGCGCGCGTCGTTGTTGCGGGCCTGCCAGTAGCGGCCCTGTTCGAGCAGCGACGTGGTCGTGGCCGAAGGCGTCTGCGCGGGGGCTGCCGGCGGGGTCTGCGCGTTCAGGCTGGGGGAAATGGCCAGGGCGGCCAGCAGGCCGGCCGTCAGAAAACCACCTCCAGCGCGGCCCGGGCTTGGGGCGGCCCGGCGCCGGGGCGCTAGCGAGCGACGGTGGGCGGACATGTTTTCTCCCAGGATAGTTGCACTTGTCCAGTGCTTAGGAATCGATAGCGTTCTTCGGCCCAGCCCAATCCAAACAGGCTGAGCACGACGTCGTAGTAGGGGGGCTGGCGGCCCGGACCTGCCGTGCGCAGGCTTTCGTCCAGCAGGGCCTGGGCGCGGCGCCGCTGCAGGTCGGCCAGCCAGGGCTGTTTCTTGGCCGTGAAGTAGGGCACCAGCGCCGACGAAAAGCCGAACGGTCCGGTGCCTTCGGTCTGGCCCGTCATGGCGCGTACGCGTTCAGGTGGCGTGCCGGCGCTCGCGGTCGAGGCGGCCATGCCGCGCAGGGCTTGCAGCATGGGGTCGGCCAGCGGATCGCTGGTGGGGGCCATGCCGGCCCACAGGTAGGTACGGATGGCGTCGTAGCTGCCCAGGTCGCCCTTGGTGGGGTCGACCACGAACAGGCCGCTGGCGGGCGAAGCGCCGCGATAGGCGACCCAGTCGGCCACGTAGCCCTTGGGGCTGACGGCGGCCAGCAAGGCCGCGGTGTTGTCGGCGATCCGGGCCCAGGGACCCGACGGCGAAACCGTGGCCAGCCGGCGCAGCAGCGGCAGCGGCAGGTAGCTGGGGTTGATCTGCCAGAGCGAGTCCGGCCGCGCGAAGCTGCTGCGGCCGGGAAGCAGCATGGGTCCGAGGCCCGGCAGCTCGACGGTCTCCTCGGCCTCGATGCGGGCCACGAGGGCGCGCGCGTCGCGCAGGTAGTCGTCGCGGCGCCATCTCTCGCCGGCCTCGAACAGCGCATACGCGAACCACAGGTCGGCATCCGAGGCGGAGTTGTCGTCCAGCACGCCCCAGGTGCCGTCTTCGCGCTTGCCCCAGTACCACGCGGGCAGCCGGGCGCCGATGTCGCCGCCGGCCAGGTTGTCGACGGCCCAGCGCCACATCCTGTCGAAGGCGGCCGCATCGTTGGCGACCAGGGCGAAGAACATGCCGTAGGATTGCCCTTCGGACGAGGAGTGCAGGCGCGGTGTGCTGGCGTCCAGCACCCGGCCGTCGGGCTGGATGAAGTGCGTCCCGAATGCCTGCCACAGCGGCCACGCGGGCGTGCACGCGTCCGGGCCGGCGGCCGCGCGGACGGCCGCCGGCCCGGCCAGCGCGAACGACAGCGCCGACGCCATGGCGGCCAGGCGCCATGGCAGCCGCCCGATGGCTGGGTGCGTCTTCATCTGGCCACCGGCGTCGCTCAGGCGTTCAGGCGGCGGGCCGCCCGGGCGCGAAGCGCGATGTAGACCAGGAGGCCCAGCAGCGCGATGCCGAACACGGCAAGCAGCAGCAGGATCCAGGGTTGGCGGGCGGCGTACCACTGGATGCTCTTGAAGAAACCCAGCGATCCCACGTAGTAGGTCGGGCCCGAGACCAGCGAGTCGACCTGCTTGCCGCGCACGACGGACACGCTGCCCTGGATGAACTCGGTCCGGTCTTCGCCGATCAGCGCATCCACGGCTTCGGCCAGGCCTTCGGGGCGGGTGGCCGAGATCGCGACCACGCTGCGGCCGCTGCGCAGCGGCGATTCGAAGCCCGCGAATACCACGCTGGCGCCATCGGTCGTGAAGGACAGCGAATTGCGGGCCTTGCCCGTGTCCTCGCGCGGATTGGGAACGACCCAGTTCCAGGCCTGGTAGACCCAGTCCGACAGGCTGAAGCGGCGGCCGCCCTCGGCCAGCGAGACGGGCAGCTGGCTGCTCCATTGCTTGAGCAGGGGCTGGTTGTCGCCCGATGCGATCACCAGCAGGTCCTTGTCGGCCAGGCCCGAAACCTGCTCGGCGCGCGCGACCGTGACGTTCAGCGCGGGATAGCCGGTCGATTCCGACAGGCGGCCCAGCACGCCCAGGTAGGTGCTGTACTCGGCGGTGCCGGCGCTGTCCGGAAGAATGATCGCGGTCTGCGACAGGTCCGCCATCCGGGTGAACGGGAAGCCGCTGTTGTGGAACACGGCCAGGTCGGGCAGGGCGATATAGTGCTTGAAGCCGGAGATGTCGATGGTCGAATCCGGTTCGATCGCGCCGCGGACGTTGTCGATGATCACGTCACGGCACTGGCCTTCCTTGATGTAGTCGTACTGGTAGCGGAACTGCAGCCGCGAGCGCGGCGGCATCAGCTGCAGCGGCAGCTCCATCTGCGCCCGCACGGGAATGCTGCTGTCCGTCTGGAGCTTGGCCAGCAGGCCTTCGCCGCCGTTCAGGCGTTCGATCGACGGCAGCGGGAACGACTTCACCAGTTGGTCGTTCACGCCCAGGGTCATGGTCGAGCTGGTCGACAGTTGCTGGGGCGTGTAGCGATACCGCAGGTCCAGTGGAATGCCGCTCTCGCGCCAGCCGAACAGATCGGGCGGCAGGCGCAGGTCGACCGGAATGGTGGGAGGCGCGAAGCCCGAGACGTTCAGGCTGGCGGGCGGCACCAGTTCGCCGAACTTGACCGGACGATCGCTGCGCAGCCAGTTGGGCGCGTCATAGGGCTTGCGCGGTTCGAGTTCCGCCAGTTGCGTGATGACCGCGCGCTGGCCGGTCAGCGCCTTGCTGCCCGTGACCACGGCCTGGGCGGCCCGCTTGAGTTCCTTGGCATCGCGGCCACCCAGCACCAGCAGCTTGCCGTACATGTCGTTGGGGTTGGGGACCAGGGTGACACTCGGCCCGCTGGGGGCGGGCAGGTCGAGCCCGCCCGAGCGCAGCTCGCCCGTGGTCAGCAGGATGGCGTTGCCCTTGGTGGGCAGCTGGTTGACGGCGGTCGGGAAGCGCGCGCCGCGGTAGCTCGCCAGCGCTCCGAACCACGACGACAGGATGCCGGCCGCCTCCAGGGTGGTGTTGTCCGGCGCGGCGGCGAACACGAAGGGCAGCGTCAGCGGCCGGCTGTCGCGCCGGTCGAAGAAGGGCAGGGGCAGGATGGACAGGTCGTTGGCCAGCACCAGCGGCGTGACCGTGAGCTCCAGCGTGCTGCGGTTGCTGACGTTGGCCCACAGGCTGGAGTGCAGGGGATCCTCGCACTCCATCGTGTAGTGGCCAATGAGCTGCACGTTCAGGTTGTTGAATTGCGTGATGAGCTGCGAAGGCAGGTCGACCACGGTTTCCTTGGGCTCGCCCGCGCTTTCCTTGGGCACCGGCACCGAGGCCGCGACTTCGCCATTGACCAGCACGTTGATGTGCGACAGGTCGGCCAGCAGCGCGGGCGAATAGGTGTAGCGCAGGCGCAGCCGCGCCGAGGACACGACCTCGTCGGCGCGGATGTCGAAGGGCAGGCTGAAGCTGCCTTCCACGCCGCGGATCACCATGGGCGCGCCCGCGCCGAGCTGCTTGAGCGTGACGCCATAGGTACGGCCGCCCGACACCAGTTGCTCGGGCTTGGCGGGGGACTCGCCGCCGGCCGGAGCCGGCTGGGTGGCGGCCTGCAGCGGCAGCGAGTTCAGCAGCAGCGCGGCGGCCAGCATCGCCGAGAGCGGCCTGGCGGACAATGCGTAGGCGCGCTTGCGGGGAAGATTTCTGGTTGTTGTCATCGATTCTTCATCCTGGTTTGGATAGGACGGGCTTGCAGGCGGGCGCGCACGGCCTGGCCTCCGTGTAGGGCGAGTTGCTTCATGCCGAGCACGCCGATGCGCACGACCTCGCGCAGGCCGACCAGCGGCGCGTCGGGCGTGTTCTGGCCCCAGTTCTCGGCCCAGGTGTCGGCGCGCGCGAAGGTCATCTCGGCCATTTCCACCTGCTGTTGCAGCGTCAGCGATTCGAAGCGCAGGCCCAGGTGGTGGTCGGTCGAGAACACGATGGTGGCGGGAAAGACCCGCTGCTCGGTGCCGCGGAACAGGGCCACGTGCAGTTCCTGCCCGATCTCCAGCCGTTCCAGTTCCGGCGGCAGCTGGATGCCCAGGCCGGTCGCGGAATAGTCGGTGGTGCTGCACGCCACGGTCTTGCCGTTCGGCAGGCGCAGCATGGCCGGGATCTGCGCGGCGACGCGGGGCTGCGAGCGGAACTGCCGCTCCTCGCGGGCGACGGCGATGCTCGCGCTGGTGATGATGATGTTGTAGAGGGTCCAGAGCAGGTTGATCGCCAGGGTGAACAGGCCGCCCGAGTCATAGTCGACGACGGCCAGCGAGATCAGGCCGGCGATCAGGCCGGCGATGTTCAGGGCCAGCAGCACGAGGTAGGGCTTGGCCATGTCCCAGTCGAACCACGCCTGGCCCTGGGCGCCGCCCTTGGCCGTGACGTTGAACTTGCCCAGCCTGGGGTTGATCAGGGCCAGCAGTGCCGGCCGCATGATGTACCAGGCCAGTACCGATTCGTAGACCTCGTTCCAGAACGAGTGGCGGAAGCGCCCCTGCATCCGCGAGCTGGTCAGGTTGGCGTGGATCAGGTGGGGGAAGGCATACAGCGTGATCATCAGCGCCGATGCCTGGAACACGTGTGCGCCGAAGAACAGGAAGGCCAGCGGCGCGGTCAGGAACACCAGGCGCGGCAGGCCGTAGAAGAAGTGCAGCATGGCGTTCAGGTAGCACATGCGCTGGCTCAGGCTCAGGCCCTTGCCGAACAGCGGGTTGTCGACCCGGAATATCTGCGCCATGCCGCGCGCCCAGCGCACGCGCTGGCCGATGTGGCGGGACAGGTTTTCCGTCGCCAGGCCGGCCGCCTGCGGGACGGCCAGGTAGGCCGTGTTGTAGCCCGCGCGGTTCAGCTTGAGGGCGGTGTGGGCGTCCTCGGTCACCGTCTCGGTGGCGATGCCGCCCACTTCCTCGAGCTGGCTGCGGCGCAGGACCGCGCACGAACCGCAGAAGAACGCCGCGTTCCAGAGGTCGTTGCCGTCCTGGACCAGGCCGTAGAACAGCTCGCCCTCGTTGGGCACCGCGCGGAAGGTATGCAGGTTCTTCTCGAACGGATCGGCCGAGAAGAAATAGTGGGGCGTCTGCAGCATCGCCAGCTTCGGATCCTTCAGGAACCAGCCTATGCAGATCTGCAGGAAGGAGCGGGTGGGGATGTGGTCGCAGTCGAACACGGCCACGTACTCGCTGCTGGTCAGCTCCAGCGCCGCGTTCAGGTTGCCGGCCTTGGCCGATTCGTTGTTGCTGCGCGCGATGTAGCCCACGCCCAGCTCGGAACAGAAGTCCTGGAATTCCTTGCGGCGGCCGTCGTCCAGCACGAAGATGTGCAGGCGGTCGGCCGGCCAGTCCAGCGAGACGGCGGTCAGCACCGACTGCTTCACCACGTCCAGCGGCTCGTTGTAGGTCGGGATCAGGATATCCACCGACGGCCAGGTCGCCGGATCGGCGGGCATCGCGGCCGGCAGCCGGCGCAGCGGCCAGATGGTTTGCAGATAGCCCAGCAGCAGTACCGACAGGGCATAGATCTCGGCCAGCAGCAGGCCGTAGCCGAAGGCGATGTCCAGCCAGCTCTGGAAATCCAGCGTCGAGGTCAGCCGCCAGTACATGTAGCTGTCGCATCCCTGACGATTATATAGACTCCCGCCGCTACCCCCTGTTCATGGCTCGTGCCGTTTTGCAAGCCCTGATTGAGGAACATGAGCAAGCCA